>JBEIUS010000149.1:0-8452 GCA_040374235.1 Leptolyngbya sp.
CCGACACCGTCAGTTTCACCTGTTTGAGCGCAGTGCCCACGGCAGCCGGACCGCCCGGGACACCGTGGTGGACCTGGCCGATCCAGCCATCCAAACCCTGCTGGATCAGGACCTCTACCAGCAATTCCAGGAGGAGCTGGAGGTGATTGAAGAACTGGGCCCTGCCCTTGATCTAGAGGCGGTGCACGCCGGTCAGATGACCCCGGTGTTCTTTGGCAGTGCCATGACTAACTTTGGGGTGCAATTATTCCTGGATGCCTTTCTGGACTACGCCCTGAAACCCTCCCCCCGCCGCAGTAGCCTGGGGGAGGTGGCCCCCACCCAGCCCAATTTTTCTGGCTTTGTCTTCAAGCTCCAGGCCAACATGGACCCCAAACACCGCGATCGGGTGGCCTTCGTGCGGGTCTGTTCCGGCCGCTTTGAAAAGGACATGGTGGTCAACCATGCCCGCTCCGGCAAAACCGTCCGCCTCTCCCACCCCCAAAAGCTCTTCGCCCAGGGGCGGGAATCCCTGGAGGAGGCCTACCCCGGTGACGTGATTGGCCTGAATAACCCGGGGGTGTTTGCCATTGGCGACACCATCTACCAGGGGCAGCGGCTGGAGTACGACGGTATCCCCTGTTTCTCCCCCGAGATCTTCGCCTACCTGAAAAACCCCAACCCCTCCAAGTACAAGCAGTTCCAGAAAGGGGTATCGGAACTGCGGGAGGAGGGGGCGGTGCAGATTATGTTTTCCACCGATGAATCGAAGCGCGACCCGATCCTGGCGGCGGTGGGCCAGCTGCAGTTCGAGGTGGTGCAGTTTCGCCTGCAAAACGAGTACAACGTGGAAACCCTGCTGGAACCCCTACCCTACAGCGTAGCCCGCTGGGTGGAGGGGGGCTGGCCCGCCCTAGAGGCGGCGGGGCGGTTGTTTAATACGGTGGTGGTGAAGGACAGTTGGGATCGGCCGGTGCTGCTGTTTCGCAACGAGTGGAATTGTCAGCAAATCGCCGGCGATCACCCCGAGCTGCAGCTCACCGCCATTGCCCCAGTGGTCTCGGGCCCTAGCTCCGCAGGGTGACACCAAACTGCTGCTCCAGGGCGGCCCGCAGTTTTTGGTGGACCGGGTCCACCAGGCTATCGGTGAGGGTTTGGTCGGGGGAGCGGTAGACCAGACGAAAGGCCAGGCTCCGCTGCCCAGCCGGTACGGACTCACCCCGGTATTGATCAAACAGGGCCACGGATTCCAGGAGTTTGCCCCCGGCCCGCCGCATGGTGGCCTCCAGGTCCGCCACGCTGACGGTCAGGGGGGCGTAGAAGGCCAGATCCCGATCGCTGGCGGGGAAGCTGGAGTAGGGGGTAAACTTCACGGATTTTTGCAGGGCGGGCCGCAGGCAGGTGGCCAGACTATCCCAGTGCAGCTGGAACAGGTAAACCTGGGGAGGCAACTGCCGTTGTTGCTGGAGTTGGGGATGGATCTGGCCAAACCGCCCCAACTCCAGCTGGCCCCGCACCCACAGGGAGGCGGTGCGGCCCGGGTGGAAGCGGGGATCGGTGGCGTCGGGGCGGTAGTCTACCTGGAGGCCCAGGCGCTGACAGATGGCCTCCAGCACCCCCTTGGCCTCGTACCAATCCAGGGGGGTTTCCTGGCCACTGGTTAACCAGCGACTGGAGCGGCGATCGCCCCCCAAAATCCCCCCCAGGGCCTCCGCCTCGTGAATGCCCTGGTCATCTTGCCAGAAAATGTGGCCCAACTCAAAACCATTCAGGGGGCCGTTGCCCTGGTTCAAATTAAATACGTAGGCATCAAGCAGGCCATCGATCAGGTCCTGGCGTAGGGCGGAGTACTCGGGGAACAGGGGGTTGGCCAGGGTGACCTGGCGATCGCTGGTGGGCTTGGTTAGGGAATAGTGCAGCAGCTCCGTCAACCCGGCCCCCCGGCAGGTCTCCCGCAGGCGACGGGCCAGCAGGGTATCCACCGAGAGGTAGCCCCCCGCCGACTTTTGGGGCAGGGTATCGGCAAAGTGGTTATAGCCGTAGATGCGGGCGATCTCCTCGATCAGGTCCACCTCCCGCTCCAGGTCGCGGTAACGGTAGGGGGGCACCGCCACCGACCACAGCCCCGCCGTGGGGCTGGGGGTGACCTGGCAGCCCAGGGTGGTGAGAATGGTTTCGATAGTGTCGGCGGCGATAGGGCTGGGGCGATCGCCCTGGTTGGTGACCGGCCCCAGCAGCTGGTGGACCCGCTCCAGGCGCAGGGTCAGCCGCCGCTCTGGCAACACCTCGCCGAGGCTGGTGGTGGCCTGGGTTTGGGTCACCACCTGGGCCCCCGCCAACTCCTGCATCAGGGTTAGAGCTCGGTTGCAGGCCAGGGCCAGTTCCGCCGGGTTGACGCCCCGTTCGTAGCGGGCCGAGGCTTCGGTGCGCAGGCCCTGGCTGCGGGCCGACCGCCGGATCACCGCGGCATCAAAATAGGCGGCCTCCAGCAGCACGGTCTGGGTGCCGTCGTGGACCTCCGTGGCTTCCCCCCCCATCACCCCGGCCAGGGCGACGGGGCGATCGGCGGCGGTGATCACCAGGGTTTGGGGGTCCAGGCGGCGGTCTTGGCTATCCAGGGTGGTGATCTGTTCTCCGGGGCGACCGTAGCGCACCCCCAGACTGAGCTGGGGGGTATCGGCCACCGCCCCCAGGCGATCGGCGTCGAAGGCGTGGAGAGGTTGGCCCCACTCCAGCAGCACATAGTTGGTGATATCCACCACGTTATTGATGGGCCGGGTGCCAGCCGCCAGCAGCCGCTGTTGTAACCATTGGGGAGAGGGACCCAGGGTGAGCTGATCCAGGTGGGTGGCGATGTAGATCGGGCAGGCCTTTTCGTCGGTGAGGTTGACCCCAGGGGCCGCCCCACCCCCCGGTAGGCTGGGGGGCTCGGTAGGGGGCAGGTGCAGGGCCGCACCGGTAATGGCCGCCACCTCCCGGGCCAGGCCCACCATGCTGAGGGCATCGGCCCGGTTGGCGGTGGAGGTGACATCTAAAATCACATCGTTTAACCCCAATAGGGGCCGCACATCCTGCCCCGGGGTGAGGCCAGACTCGGTAAAAATATGAATCCCCGAGGAATCTTTCTCCAGCCCCAGCTCCGCCAGGGAACAGATCATGCCGGCGGAGGGCACCCCCCGCAGTTGGCGGGGTTTGATGGTCAGATCCACCCGGGGCAGGTAGGTATTCACCGTGGCCACCGCCACATTAACGTCGGCCCGCACATTGGCGGCCCCGCAGACAATGGTGGAGAGCTGGGGCTGGCCGATATCCACCTGGCAAACACTGAGCTTATCCGCATCGGGGTGGACCGATCGCTCCACCACCCGACCCACCACCACCCCATCGGCCCAGGTGCGGCGCTCCTCCACAACTTCCACCTCAAAGCCAGCCATGGTTAGAGCATCCGCCAGATCCGTCGGCGATAGGGTGAGGGTTACCAGTTGGTTCAGCCAATTGAGGGAAATGCGCATGGTGGACAGCGGGGGAAAATCAAGGGCAATACACTCGCCCTAATAGTTTACCGTCTCCCGCCACCGCCCGAGCGAGGCGGTGGGGCCATCCCCAGGGGGAATGGGATAGTTCCGAGGAGCGGAAGGGACCATTCTTCATTATCATGGCAGTGGATTTCCCTGGTTACCCTACCTAAACACCGCCCCTATGCCCCGATTGGCCTGGTATTCTCCGATCCCCCCCCGCGCCCGGGTCACCACCCTGGCGGCCACTGTGGTGCTAAGTCTGGCCTGTTCCCCCAGTCCGGCCCGGCCCACCGGTGCTAACCTCGCCCTGACCCCCAGCCAACCCTTGGGGCAGCAGTTGCCGGTTACGGCGGTGGCCGAGTTTGGGGGCCAGCGGATCAACCTGGAGGTGGCCCTGACCCCAGAGCAGCAGGCCCTGGGCCTGATGTATCGCCCCGCCCTGGCCCCCGATCGGGGCATGCTCTTCCCGATTTCGCCGCCGCGGCCAGTGAGTTTCTGGATGAAAAACGTCCCCGTCGCCCTGGATATGGTGTTCATCTACCAGGGTAGGATTCAGGCCCTGGCCAGCCAGGTGCCCCCCTGTGTAGCCGACCCCTGCCCCACCTACGGCCCCCAGGGACGGTTATTAGTGGACCAGGTGATCGAGCTGGCGGCGGGCCGCGCCGCAGAGCTGGGGTTGCAGGTGGGGGATGGGGTGGCGGTCAGGCCCTTGGATGAACCGGTCCCCCTCCCTGGTCAGTAAAGCTATGCCCCGTCCCTGGTTGTCCTGTTTGCTATTGGTGGTGGCCTTTGCCACCTACGGTGGCTACCTGCACAGCGTCGAGACAGACCGTTGGCATTGGGCCTTCAACCTGGGGTTGGTGGTGCTACTGGCGGCAATGGCTACGTTTTTCCGCAACTTCGTGGGGCAGGTGGTGTTGTTGGGGTTTAATTCTGATGTGGGTTATGTGGTGCTAGCCCTGGGGCTGGCCTGTCTGGTGATCGCCGTGGTGTCTGAGTTTCGCCTGGTGGCCTGCTGGTGCCTGCTGATCGCCGCCACCCTGCTGGTCAGGGTAGATTTGCTATTGGCCAGGGTTAATAACTCCCTGGCCTGGCTCAGTCTAGTGGGGCTATGCTGGCTGGGGCTGGGGCTGAGCTGGCTACCCCACCTGCTGACCGCCTCCTCCGGCCATGTACCGCTGGAATAGACGGATCAATACCCCCCGTGTTGCGACTATTGCGGCACCCGTTGCGGCATGTATTGCGACTAACCTGTCCCTGGGCACTAACAGAGTGCCAACATAACCCAGCATAATCGAGACAATGCCTGGCCCAGTCAAAACCGGAGCCAGGCTTAACCCTAACTATAGGGCCGCCACCCGCTTTGGTTGCAAGCTTTCCGCTAGCTGGCGCACCGCCGCTACCATGGCCAGGGAATTATCCAGACGGTTCACGGCGGAGCCAACGCCAATCCCCGCCGCCCCAGCGGCGATCGCCATGGCGGCGGTCACATCGGAAATCCCCGAGGCGCATAGCACCGGCACGGTCACCGCCCGACTGATGGCATGGGCCGCCGCCAGGGTGGGGGCAGCCTTTTCGATCAGGCCCAGGGTGCCAGGGTGGCGAGGCTGGCTAGCAGTTCCCCCCTCGGTTTGAATAATATCGGCACCGGCTGCCACCAGGGCCTCGGCCAAGGTTACCTGTTCATCCAGGGGTAGGGTGTGGGGTACCGTCACCGATAGGGTGAGGTGGGGAAATAGGGAGCGGGTGCGCTGGGTTAGGTGCATGACCTCGTCAGCACCGAATTCCCGACCTTGGGCGTAGAAGGCATCAAAGTTGCCAATTTCAATTAAGTCGGCTCCGGCCGCCACCGGGGCTAAAAAGGCCTCCGGGTCAACCGCTGAGACGCAAATGGGCAGAAGCGTTTCCGCCCGTACCAACCGCACCAGGTCGGCATCGGCGGCTATGTCAACAAAGGTGGCGCCACCCTGGGTTGCCGCCCTGGCCACCGCCAACACCTGGGGAGCATTAAAGTTAGTGAGACCGCTGATGATCTTGAGGGCAGTGCGATCGGCAAGGGCCCGCTTTAAATCAAAATGCATTGCTATGACTCCTGGCAATAATGATAATTCTGCCCCATTGTCGCCTACTCTGGGAAAATAGGAGATAGGCGCTAGAAAATAGGGAGCTTCCTAAGAAGAGAGGGCTGGGGGATGGCGGCATGGAAGAAACTTCGATGTTCACCCTAAACCAGGTTTAGTTTAGGGGGCCTTCGAGAATTACCTTAGCGATCGCCGCCATAATCGTGCTGCCATCCTCCTGGGCTAGCTCCCCATACCATTGCTCGGTTTTTTGCCAATCTTGCCCATGGATCAGGTGGGCCCGTCTACGGGCCTTCAATACCAAAGTGGCGGTGCGGTCCTGGCGAGTTGCTTCGTAGCGTTGCAAGGCATCGACCACCCCCAGGTTGTTGGTCAGTAGACATTTGGTCAGCACCCAGGCATCCTCCAGGGCTTGGCACCCCCCCTGGCCCAGATCAGGGGTAGTGCTATGGGCGGCATCCCCCAATAGCACCACCCGACCCCTGGCAAAGTGGGGGATGGGCTCGATATCGTGGATGGGGATGCGGTTAGTGGTAGTCGGGTCCAGTGTGGCGATCAAAGCCTGAACCGGGGGAGCCCACTCGGCGAAATAGGTTTTCAGCTCCTCCCCGATGCTCGACGGGGCTGGGCTGGGGCTGGCCAGCGGCACATCCAGGAAGAAGTACAGTTGATCGCCCCCCACCGGCATCATCGAGGCCCGCTGCCCCTGCCCCACGTAGATCATCCAACTGTGGGGAGGGGCCAGGTCTGGCCGGTGGGGCACTAGACCATTCCAGTTGACGTAGCCCGCATAGCGGCGTTCCGTGGGGTACCCCAGGACAAACTCCCGCACCTTGGAATGGGTGCCATCGGCCCCCACCACTAGGTCACCGGTGGCCCGACGGCCATCTTCAAAAACGGCGGTGGCGCTGGTGGTGGTTTGCTCTATGGCTACACAGTTAGAACGCAGGTGCACCCTGTCTGCCCCTAGCTTGAGCAACAACATCTGCTGCAAATCGGTGCGAGAGACCGGATAGGGGCATTGCCCCACCTGCTGGACCAGGGGGGCCAGACTAAAATCCGTCAGGGTTTGCCCGGTTTGAGTCAGGTAGGTGATGCGTTGCATGGCACCCCCCAGAGCGGCAATTTCCTCCCCCATACCCAGGTGATTGAGCACCTTGACCCCGTTGGACCACAGGGAAATACCCGCCCCCGCAGGGCGTAGCTGCCCCACCCGGTCGTAGACCTCCACTGCGTAGCCGGCCTGAATCATGGCGATGGCGGTGGTTAACCCCCCCATGCCGGCCCCGATAATAATCACCTTCAGGTTATGCATGGGCTTATCAGGTATTCCTCCCAGGGGTATGACGATGGGGCAAGCGGGCGGATCAGGCGGTGTAGGCGGTGCCCAACCCCAGTTGAGCCAGGCGTTGTCGATAGACGATGGAAGTTTGATCGGCGGCAATATGGGTTTCGGCCTTCAGATCCAGGGGTAAGTCCTCCGGGTATTGGGCCTCCACCACCTCCCGATCTTCGTTAAAGATTTGATAGTTGAAGGCGTAGACTGGCTCCAGGGGTTGATCCTGATCGAAGTTGCGGCAAAGGGGCGAAAAGACCCGGGTTCTCCGTGCCGACAGGGGGGAGGCGGCGTTGAGAATACAGAGTCGGCCCTGGTCGGGGAAATGCACCCTGAGCAGGGCCGTAAAGGGTAGAAACACCTCAAAGTGGCGCAACCATTGAAAGTCCCTGGGGGCGCGGTGCTGCAGCCCCTTGGGAAAGTTGCTGACCGTACTGACGTACTCGGCCCGAAGGCCCCGGGGGGTGGGGGTGACGGGGTAGGGGGGGACGATGGGGTTATGGCGATCGCCAAAGGACTCGGCATGGACCCAGGCGAAATGGGCTACATCTAAAAAACCCTCCAGCTGCCGACCCGCCGCCGCCTTGAGGTCGATGCTATCGGGCAAAATCCGTTGATAGTTAGCCTCATCCCACTCGGGGAAAACCGGCAGGGCATCCGGATCCCCAGCTGTTCCCGTCAGGCTGGTCCAGATCAGGCCAAAGGCCTCCTTGACCGGGTAGGTTTTGAGCCGTAGCTTCGCGGGGGGCCGGGCATTGGGATCGGCGGGAATCAGGGTGCATTGACCGGTGGCATTGTAATGAAAGCCATGGTATTTGCACACCAGTTGGTTTTTCTCCTGATTGATGTGACCCATGCTAAGGGGCACCCCCCGATGGGCGCACAGATCATTGGCCACCGACAGACCGTCGCCACTACGCCAGATCACTAGGCGTTGGTCCAACAGCACCGTACCCAGGGGGCGATCGGTGACATCCCGACTGAAGGCAATCGGGTACCAATAGGTGGCGATTACCTCCCAGTCGGATGGTGCAAAGGTCAATCCCCGAGGATAAACTCTGGCACCCTGATCCCTATGGTTAGCAGCGGTGGACATAGGCAATGCTTGACCTGGCCTATTCATGCCCTATCCTATCAGGGCGGCAAAACCCGAGATCGTCTTAGCTTTAGCGAAATGGGGGGAATATTTTTTAAAGCTGTATAACTGTTCCCCAAGCCCCAGTCGTGCACAAACGGATATCATGAAATTTCACCCCCTGAACCAGGCAATCAGAAAAGGATACCATCGCTCTATCCTAAAAACGAAGCGCCCTTCGAAAAGGGCGCTTCGATAAACATCTATGCAGCTATCAACTAGCCGATGATTTCAGGAGCCTGAGTAGCCGCCAGGTCCAGGGGGAAGTTGTGAGCATTACGCTCGTGCATCACTTCCATACCCAGGTTCGCCCGGTTGATCACGTCAGCCCAGGTGCCAATCACCCGACCCTGAGAATCCAGAATCGATTGGTTGAAGTTGAACCCGTTCAGGTTGAACGCCA
>JBEIUS010000189.1:0-5560 GCA_040374235.1 Leptolyngbya sp.
CACCGTTTTTAGCCCCTTGATGGCCTCTAGAGCCACCTTGGCCTTGAAGTCCGCACCATGTCGCTGGCGCTGCATTTTCCTGTTAATCTCCGTATGGCTACTGAATTGCTGGGCAGCGACCCTATCTTATTCCCCTGTACAGTTTCCGGGGTACATCATATTCATCAGAGCAAGAATCGCTATAAAGCCACTTTCTATAGTTCTCTGAACAGACGAACGCTTTCAATGATTAGGATCCCTGCCCACACCAGAATACTAAGGCCGGCGGCGGCAGCGGCAATGTCTTTACTGATGCGGATCCGCTCATTCTGTTGAGGCTCGACAAAGTCACAGAGCACCTCAATTGCACTATTAAACAATTCGGAGATTAGCATGAGTCCCATGGCCAGTAATATCAAGCTGACATCTACCCATTGACGAAAAAGGAAAGCGCCGCCTAAAACGGGTACTGACAGGATTACCTTATAGGCAACACTAAAGTCGGTGATTACCGCAACATGGAGCCCGGCTAGGATTATCTTTAGCTTCTGGATTGGGTGATAACCCTGTGAACGAAACTGGCTAGCCATGGGAATTTACTCTAAAGGTCGCTAAGTCCAATGGATATCTCAGACGCTTAGACTAACATTAGATGCCCTAGGACTGGGTGGAAAAGTCAGCAGCGAACCATTTAACTTGGGTTAAAGACCCCCCACAAATCGGCCGGGGTTGAGTCGGTGATTGGGGTCAAACTGTTGCTTGACCCGTCCCATCAGGGACAGGTCGTTGCCCTGGTAATCCCAAATATTCATCTGCTGTTTCACCTCTGGGGGAGCCACCAGCAGGGTGAGGTAGCCCCTAGCCTGGTGACAGTGGGACCGGAGGCTTTCCACCAGCCCTGATTCTAGGCCATCGGGGGCTAACCTGAGGTGGCCTAGGCCACTGCCGGCGTGTAGTCGGGCCAGACCCTGGGGGGCTAGCTTGGTAAGCTGAGCCAGGAAACTGGTCACCGCCCCGGGTTGCAGCCCCAGTTTAGCCAGTACTCCTGGGGTGCCGGGCTGATCGCCATGGAGGGCGGTGCTGGCGGCGCTCCAAAAATCATTGTCCGTCGCCACCGGTAGGCGTTGCAGCCCCTCCTGGGCCGCCACCATGGCTTCTAACTGGGTCACCTGTTCCCTGACGCCGGCGGTGATGGATTGAAACTGGGTCGCCAGGGCGTAGGTGGCTGGCAGGTCCAGGTGTTTAGCCAGGGCGGGGGAGAGCCAGTCTAGGGCGACTGGGGTGAGGGCGGAGTTCCTCAGGTTGGCGGTGAGGCGGCTGAGGGGCTCAAGCTCGCCGCTCACCACCACGGTCTGGGAACAGGCCGGCATCGGGTAGAGGCGGCAGGTGACCTGGCTCAGGATGCCCAGGGTGCCGTAGGAGCCGGTAATCAGCTTCATCAGGTCGTAGCCCGCCACATTTTTCACCACCCGACCACCGGCGCGGACAATCTCGCCATCGTGGCGCACCCAGGTAATGCCCAGGATGCGATCGCGCACCCCCCCGTAGCGATGGCGGCGGGAGCCGCTATCGGCGGTAGCCACAATCCCCCCCAGGGTGGCCTGCTGGGGGTGGGCTGAGTCCAGGGCCAGGTCCTGTTGCTGGGCCGCCACCAGGGCGGTGAGCTGCCCCAGGGTGGCTCCGGCCTGGGCGGTCAGGGTCATGTCCCCCACGGCGTGGTCGATCACCTGATTCAGGCGGGCGGTGCTGATCACCAGGTCAATGGGCTGGGGCGGAGCCCCCCACTCTAGCTTGCTGCCGTTGCCGCAGGGCAAAACCCGCCAGCCCTGCTGGTGGGCGCAGGCCATTACCGCTCCCAGTTCCGCCTCGCTGTGGGGATAGACCAGGGCCGCTGGCACCACGGGGGCCAAGGCCCGGCTCAGCCAGGTGGGGAATCGGGGGGGAGAGATCACCTGGTCAGGAGGGACCAGGGTGGCGAGGGTGGTGAGCAGGTCGGTCATGGCGGCGGACCCGGGTCCTAATCGATGCTGATGGGGGTCGGGCCGGTGCCATTGTCCGAGGGGTTGGGGCTGTCACTGCGGGGCTGGCGATAGTTGGTGTAGAGGCGATCGCGCCAGGCAAAGAAGGCCTCGTACTCCGGCACATCCGCCAGCCCCGGTACCCCCTTGCCGGCAATGCCCACGGGTAGGTTGAGGTAGTCTCGGCTGGGAAACTTGACGTAGAGGGTGGCGGCGGCCACAGCAAAATCCGCCAGGGTGGGTTGATCCCCCAGCAGGTAGGGGCTGGTGGCCAGCAGGGCGCAGAGGCTCTCTAGCTGTTGCTTGAGGCTATGGGTGGCGGCCTTGATATCCGCCGGGCCAAACCCCACACCGGTGCCCACCAAGTTGAGCACCTCCCCCGGCAGGGCGCTGACCAGGTTGCGTAGCAGATCGGGGGTGGTGGCGGGCAGCAGGGCGGTACGGAAGTTAGGGTGCTGCTTAAAAGCCCCCACCATCACCTTGCGGGCGTTGGCCACGATCGCCTCATCGGCCCAATCCTCCAGGGCCAGGCAGAGCCCTCGTTGGCGCGGCTCAGTGGGGATCAGGGGGCGATCGGGGTAGGCTTCCTCCAGGTAGAGGGCAATGGCGGTGGAATCGGCAATCACCTGTTCCCCATCCTTCAACACCGGCACCTGGCGCTGCCCGGTCATCTGGAAAATCTCTACCTGGCCGACCCCAGGGGTGACCTCAATGGTGCCATAGGGGATTTGCTTATAATCCAGAATCAGGCGGACTTTCTCCGCGAAGGCAGAGGCTTCAAACTGGTAAAGCGCTAGCATGGGTTCCCTTTGGTAAACACGGTTGGGTAGACGTTATTTAGAGGAGGTTAAACCCTGAGGGGTTAGGGGCCGGTCTAGAACTGGCTAGAGGACTGGCCCGGTACCACTGTATCGCTATTTGTGGGGCTTGCACAGGTCGCCGGTGGCGATTGGGTGACTACCGTCACCGCCCTAAAGCCGGCGGTGGCCAGGAGTTGCTCTACGGTTAGTTGGGCCCGCCGATTCGCCTCCTGCAGCAGGCCCTGGCTACAGGCGGCGGCCTCAATTTTAGCCAGGGCCTGCTGCTGGGCCTGGTCCTGCAGGGTGGGGGCGTTGTCTGGCCCCAGCCCCAGGAAGCCCCGGTCGTAGTCATAGACGCTGGACCGAGTCAAGTCTAGCTTGCTATCTAGAATCTGGGGCGGCGGCAGGGTCAGCCGCAGACTGGTTTGCTCCCCCACCTGGATATCCTGGGCGGTGATTTGGGACAGGTCTACCCCAGCCCGTACCTCCCCATAGGCGATGTAGAGCAGGTTGGTGGAGCCGATCACGTAGCCGGCTACGGTGCGATCGCTGCGGCTGGGCACCACCGCCTCCATGGCGAAAATCGCCGTGGTCAGGTCACTGGCCCCCCGCAGTTGCTGCACCACCACCGAGCGCACATCCACCTGGGGGGCAGTGACGGTGGGGGCGAGCCAGCCGCGGGTGAGGGCGGCCAGGCGATCGGGCGATCGCCAGAGCCCCACCAGCACCAGCCCCACCAGCAGCAGGGCCCCACCTCCCAGGGCCTGCACCAGGGTGGTGAGGGGGTGGGGGTGAGGGTATAGCCGTCGCACTGAGGCCATAGGGCGATCGGTTTTCCTGAGCCAGGGGTTGGAGGGTTTAGGGTCGGGGGGAGCAGCACCCATGGGAGTTGGTCGATGCCTCGGGTTTGGGTGGGCGGGGAGACGGGGGAAATTGATGGACTTACCAGGCCAAATTCTAGCAAGTTCTCTAGTTCTTGAGTGGGGGCCAGGGGGGCGGCCCCACTCCGCTGCCGGGGCTGGAGGTTCAGAATAGGGGTGGTCCTGGGCCCTCGGGATCAGCGAAACTAAAGTCCCCCCTCAGGTAGGCGGCCACCTGGTCCAGTACCTCCGGATCGATGGGGGTGGCAGCCGCCTTGGCGGCAAGGTCGGCCTCTGGAGCAACCCCGCCCCCAGCTTCGACCTGGCTCCTCGCCTCGGTCGCCGGCTGGGGGGCGATAATCGCTTCTCCTAGCACCCGGGCGATGGTGGCCAAGTCCCCCTCGGCGATCTGGCCCAATCGCACCAGCCCCTCGCCAACCGTCGGGTCTCCCTCTCGAACCAGAACGCCTCCGTAGCGGGTCATCCATTGGGCCAATTGCTCAGGGGTGAGGTCCCGGTTACGCAGGTAGGCTTGAATTTGTTGCCAGCTTACCTGCTGGTGGGCCCGGGCTGCGATGGCCTTGACTAACACCCCGTAGTGAGGAGGACCGGTAGGGGAGCTCCGGTCTTTAAACCACTTCAACATAGGGCCATGTCAATAGAGTCATGCCAGTCAACACCATGGGGTGGCAGGATGGAATCTGGATTAGCCCGATCAGGCACACCCTATTCAATAGCCTATTTTAGCGGGTCAGGGATGATCCTGGTCTGGCTATGACTATCCCAACCGACCTGATGCCAGCAATAGCCCTAAGCCCGACGGAGGACAAACAGGTTGCCCTGATTTCCCCGACCAATGCGCAGGTCGTCATCCAGATAGGTAATCTCCAACCAACCCGGTTCCCGATGGGGGTTGATGGTAAAGTCGATTCCCTGCAGCAGGGATAACTTAGAGTGCTGTTCCAGGGTCTGGAGGAACTGTTGGGGGGTACGGTAGCCCAGCAATCCCTGCAGACCGAAAACCCCCCGTTCGAAGTAGACGTTCACCCGCTGCTGGGAGACGGGGGCTAATCGGGCGGTGACTGCCACCAGTCCGGCGAAGGGGGGGAGGGCATTCACCTCCGCCAGATTATAGATACGATTCTGTGCTGTTGAGATGGCCTGGTAAATCGGCCCCAGGGAGGTGAGGGGCAGCCGCCCCAGGTTCAGTAGTTCCGTGCTGGTGGTGTAGAGCAGTTGCCAGATCCCCGCCAGGAGATCGGGATGGGCCAGGGGGTCGGGGGTGGGGTTGAGCTCCTCTAGGCGCACCACTGCTGCCTGCACCGCCAGGCGGTCTTCGGCGGTAGCCCCTAGGCCCCGATCTAAGGGAGCTAGGGTTTCTAGTAGCTCGGCCTTACCTAGCATGGATGTAACCTTTCAACTACGCCCGCGACAATCGGCAATGGGTTCCCTTGAGCACTATAGCAGTCTCCCGTCCGGTTAGGCTAAGGTAGGGCGCTCTGGGAGATCAGCAACCTGAGACCTTGGACCAACTCCGTCAACGGCTAGCCGTTGAAACCTCGATTTCAATTAGTTGGGCAACGATAGGACGGATTTTGCAATAGCTTGGTCTTAACCACAAAAAAACACACTCCACAACCCAGAGGTGGAGAGTCTAAGGCACAAGCCAGGGTCAGCTACTGGCAACGTATCCAAGCCATCCTTCCGGAAAACCTAGTCTTTATAGATGAGGCCGGGGTTAACCTATGGAGCACGGACGTATCAAGTGCGGACTGTTTTAGGATTTCTGAGGGTAAAATGGTGACCTGCTTCAACCTCTCTAACCTGGATAATTCACGAAGGATAAATAGATCACAGAAAAAAGAGCCTGAAACGCTTTAGAATCAGACTCTTCAACAAAATA
>JBEIUS010000136.1:0-9631 GCA_040374235.1 Leptolyngbya sp.
AGCAGGGTATCCTATAGCTCTGCTATAGGATACCCTGCTAAGCCCACCTCAATCACCGTACCCTCGGCCATGGTGGCATTGTTCAGGATAACGACAATACCGCTGCGGATGTAACAGCCCAGATCCTCCCGCTCGGCCTCTTGAACGTGGTCTTTATTGACAATCTGGACATTAGTGCCAATGCGAGCATTTTTATCGATAATAGCCCGACGGATTACTGACCCTTCCCCAATACCGATGGGAATTTTCCCCTGGGTCAGTTGTTGACTACTCTCTGAAAGGGGTTCATAGAAATCCGCCCCCATCAGTAGGGAGTCTTCTATCACACAATTGGCATTGATTCGCTGACGTAGACCGATCACCGAATGGTGGATACGGCAGTTTTTCAGGATGCATCCCTCGGTGATGGTGGATTCAGTGATGTGGCAGGCAAGCAGTTTGTTGGGGGGCAGGTAGCGGGAGCGGGTATATATGGGGGCGTCTTCGTGGTAGAAGCTAAAGGGCGGTTGGGGCTGCAGGGTCAGGGCCAGGTTAGCCTGGTAGAAGGCATCAATGGTGCCAATATCTTCCCAGTAGCCGTCGAATAAATAGGCCTGCACATTATGATCGCGAGCGGAACTTGGAATGATTTCCTTGCCGAAGTCGGTTTGCTCCAGACCCTTGCGCAGCAGGTCAATCAGGACCTGCTTTTTAAATACGTAAATCCCCATGGAGGCGATAAAGGGCCTTTCCCTGGCCTGGTCTGGAGTTAAGCCCAGCACCGTTGTATCCACCCGCATGGCATCGAGGGCATCGCCCTTGGGTTTTTCGTAAAAGTCAACCACCCGACCGGTGTCATCAATTTTCATCAAGCCAAATTCAGAAGCCTGCTTGACCCCCATGGGCACAACGGAGAGGGTAATATCGGCATTGGTCGCCCGGTGGCGGCCCACAAACAGACTGTAGTCCATCCGATAAAGATGGTCTCCAGAGAGAATCAGGAAATCCTCCACATTCCAGGAGTCAAATAGCCATAAATACTGGCGCACTGCATCCGCCGTACCCTGGAACCAACTGGGACTATCGGGGGTCTGTTGAGCGGCTAGAACCTCAACAAATCCTTCCGTAAACTGGGAAAACTGGTAAGTCCGAGAAATGTGACGGTTAAGGGAAGCGGAGTTGAACTGGGTCAGGACATAGATTTTATGAATTTCCGAGTTGATGCAGTTACTAACAGGAATATCAATCAGGCGATACTTACCGGCCAGGGACACCGCTGGCTTGGCCCGAAACTTCGTTAATGGATAAAGTCGGGTGCCGGCACCCCCCCCTAAAATGATCGCCAGTACTGATTTCACAACAGCGCCTCGTTGATCCCCACAAGCAGACTTCCTACACCTCTACAGTTTGAGCCCGGGGGTACACCTTGACAAGGGGGATCGGGGAAAAATGTGATGCAATGTGATGTGTATAACAACAGCACCGTTAAACCAGCCTAACCAGGAAGCAGCCTAGGAGATCTATGGGGTTTGTCGACTATGACGTAGTGATCGTGGGGGGTAGCCTTCAGGCCCGAGCAGCCGCGGCCAGGGGAGCCAGACAGGGAGCTCGGGTGGCTCTGGCGGAACCGCCGGGAGAGGTGGAAAGGGAGCTACATGCACAGTTACTGGTGCGGCATTTGGCCCAGATCCAGAGCGGAGAAACTAAACAACTAGACTGGGCTGCCTGTGGTCGATATATTCAACGGACGATGGAGGTAGCCTATCCCCAATGGACCCGGTCCGCCCTGGCAACTCAGGGGGTTGATGTACTTGAGGAAAGCGGACACCTGAGTCCAGGGCCGCCCCTCACCCTGATCACCGGTCAGCGTCAGTTGCATAGTCGGGGGGCCATTTTAGCCCCGGCAGTGCAGAGTCAGCTACCGCCCATACCGGGCCTGGCAGAGCGGGCCTACCTGAACCTGGAGGACCTCACCGCCCTGCCCCAGTGCCCTGACCGATTGGTGATTTTAGGCCGCCGCCCCCTGGCGATCGCCCTAGCCCAAGCCCTGGCCCATCTGGGCACCCTGGTGACCCTGATCAGCCGTGGAGATCGCCTGTTACCAGAAGAAGATGCTGACATTTCAGAATTTGTGGAGAGCCTGGTAATCGCGGCTGGGGTGGACCTGCGCCTGGGCACCTCCGTTGTGGAGGTTACCGGCGAAAACCCCCTGATCCTCCACCTGCGGGACCATCCCCCCCTGGCAACCGATCACCTGCTGGTGGCCACCCTACCCCGTCCCCACCTGGCGCCCCTCAATCTGAGAACCCTGGGAATTAGTACTGAGACACCCTATTTATCCGTCGACGATCATTTGAGTACTGTCCATCCCAGGGTATTTGCCTGTGGCCCCGCCCTGGGGGGCTATTGGGCTGAGGTCAGGGATCACCAGGATGGGGCGATCGCCCTAGATAATGCCCTATACCTACCCCAACGTGCTATCCGCTGGCACCATCGCCGGGCCCTACTACCCACCTGGCCCCCCTTGGGTCGTCTGGGTATAACAACGACCCAGGCCAGGGCTTGGTATGGCCCGGCGGCCACGGTACTACAGGTACCCCTTAGTGGTCTAGTCAGTTCCCATCTCACCGATCACACCACTGGATTTTGTCGCTGGGTGGTCCATCGAGAGGGACCCCTATTGGGAGCCCAGGTAGTCGCTCCCGAGGCCGATCAGGTCCTAGTGATCCTAGCCATGGCTCTTCAGCATCGACTTGGCCTGCAGCATCTGGCTCAGATCCCCCGCCTACCCTACGGTTCCAGTGAAATCTTGCATCAGTTGCTAGAGGCCTGGCAACAGCAGCGTTGGCAACCGGGTCGCTGGCGTCGCGACTGGGCTGAGAATTGGTTTAACTGGCGACGGACCCGCCAGAACTGAGGTCCTTGAAACCCCGGTGTCCTTATAAAATCTTAGGGTTTAGGGCTCTCCCTGCCCCTCCGGATACCTGATATGATGAGACTAAGGAAAGAATTTTGAGTCTTTGAATTTATGAGTTCCCTAGAGCTTTTGCCTCAGTTGCAGCCCGATCTGCGAATTGGCCTGGGCCGGGTTTTAATTGTAGAAGACGAAGAGATAATTCGGGAAACCATTGCCCTGGGTCTGGCGGAGGAGGGGTTTGAAATCTTAATTGCTGAAGACGGACTCTCAGCCCTCGATCTGTTGGGGGGGACAGCCGCCGCTAGCCGGACCAGTCGCCCTGAGATTGACCTGGTGATATTGGATCTAATGCTACCCGGAATGAACGGCTTAGATCTGTGCCGCCTCCTGCGTCATCAGGCCATTCAAGTACCCATTTTAATCTTGAGTGCTAAGGGTACGGAAAGTGATCGGGTGGTTGGGCTAGAAACCGGAGCCGATGACTATCTGACCAAACCCTTCGGTATGCGGGAGCTGGTAGCCCGCTGTCGGGCTCTACTGCGCCGACAGCAAACCAAAGCCAATCTCCACCATGACTATGTTCTCCGTTTTGAGGACATTACCCTGCATCCCCAGGAATGTCGAGTCTTTCTTAAGGGCGAGGAAATTAACCTTTCGCCCAAGGAATTTCGAATTCTAGAGCTGTTCATGGGCCAGCCCCGACGGGTCTGGTCTCGGGATCAAATTATTGATCTGGTATGGGGGCATGACTTCATGGGGGACAATAAAACCGTCGACGTCCACATTCGCTGGATTCGCGAAAAACTGGAACCCGATCCGAGCCATCCTACCTATCTCAAGACCGTGCGGGGTTTTGGCTACCGTTTGGGATAGGCAACCTGCCATGCCTTTAACTATTTTGCTGGCGGAAGATGATGAGGCCACCCGTCTATCCCTGGGTGATTATCTGGAGCTAGAGGGCTACCGGGTGATCATGGCAGCCGATGGGGAAATAGCCCTGGAGAAAGTTTTCACTCACCAACCCCAGCTGCTGATTACCGACATTGCCATGCCCTATCTGGATGGCTATGCCCTGGTAAAACAAATCCGCCAAAACCTGGCCTTTCGCCTACTGCCGGTAATTTTCCTGACGGCCCATAATCAAACCGTTGATCGCATTAAGGGCTACCAGGTGGGGGGGGATATTTATCTACCAAAACCCTTTGAGTTGTCAGAACTAGGGGCCATCGTGCGGAGTTTGCTAGAGCGATCTCAGGTCATGCAGGCCACCTGGATTCAGCAGGTAGCACTACACACCGCTCAGCAGTTGGCCCTCAGGGCCGAAGCCCAGGTGGTGGGGGAGTCGGGCCAATTACCGGAAAGAGCCCCCACCTGCCTGGGGCCAGAACTGACCGCACGGGAGCAGGATGTACTGGCCCTGTTGTCCGATGGCCTATCCAACGCCCAAATTGGCGATCGCCTGTTTCTCAGCCCCCGTACCGTCGAAAAATACGTTAGCAGCCTACTCCGCAAAACCGACACCCACAATCGTTCAGAACTACTCCGCTTTGCCCTCAGTCACCATTTAGTCCGTTAGGGAATAGCGGCTAGGTACCTGGCCTAAATTAGGCGACCCTTTCAGAGAGAGAGCAGGATCGGTGGGTAAACTGACGCCAGAGTGACTAGCTGAACCGGTTAACCCAGTTCAGCAGGCGTCGGGTCGTGGGCGTCAGACCCTGGCGACGGTAACGATCGGCGGCTTTTTTAATGGCTTCCGCCTGGGTCGGGTAGGGGTGAATTACCCTGGCCAGGGTATTAAGCCCCTGACCGCTGACCATGGCCAGGGTAATGGCATTGATCATTTCACCGGCCTGGCGAGCCACAACGGTGGCCCCCAAAATTCTGTCCTCCCCCTGGGGGTGCAAAATTTCCACAAAGCCCTCACTGTCCCCCTGGATGACGGCCCGATCGACTGCAGAGAGGGGAATGGTAATGGTGTGAGTAGTCCAGCCCTGGGCCCGGGCGGCCTGGGCATAGAGACCAACATGGGCAATCTCAGGATCGGTATAGGTGACCCAAGGCATAACCAGACGGCTATAACGCTGGCGCCCCAAACCCCGGGGGGAAAACAGGGCATTCTTAATCACCAGGCGGGCGGTGGCATCGGCGGCGTGGGTGAACTTCCAGTCCTGGCAGATGTCCCCCGCTGCATAGATCCGTGGATTACTGGTTTGCAGGAAGTCATTGACCAGTAAGCCCCGCTGGGGGTGGGTGGCGACGCCAGTCGCCTCCAGGTTGAGACCCTCAAGATTCGGAGTACGGCCAGCGGCCACTAGAATGTCATCCACCACCAGCGATCGCACTTCCCCTCCCTGACGATAGCGGATGACCTTACCGGCAGCGGTCTGGTCTACCCCCTCTATGACCACCCTGAGGAGGATCTGCAACCCCTCCCCCTGCAGCTTTTGCTCTAGTATGGCAACCGCCTCCGGCGCCTCCCTGGGTAAGAGGCGATCGGCCCTTTGCAACAGGGTGACCTGGCTGCCCAACCGCTGACAGGCCTGACCCAACTCGCAGCCGATCGGGCCCCCACCGATCACCGCCAGCCGCCGGGGCAATTGGGTGAGGGAGAAGAGTGTGGCATGGGTGAGATAGCCCGCCGCCGCCAGACCAGGAATGGCGGGGATAGCGGCCCGGCTACCGGTGGCCACCACGGCCTTTTTGAAAACCAGGTCCTGGTCTCCAACCCTGAGGGTGCGATCGTTACTAAACTGCCCCTCCCCAAAAAACACATCAATACCCATACCCCGAAACCGCTCGGCGGAGTCATGGCGACTCAGATCAGCCCGGACCCGTCGGACCTGGGCCATGACCTGGGCCAGGTCAACGGTCACATCCCCCATCTCCATACCAGCTTGCCGGGCTCGTTCCACGGCGGCAGCCAGGTTGGCAACGTGGATTAAGGCTTTGGAAGGGACACAACCCACGTTGAGGCAGTCCCCCCCCAACAGGTCCTTCTCCACCAGGGCAATCTTCAACCCCAGGTCCATACCGGCAACCCCGGCGGCCACCACCAGGCCGGCGGGGCCACCCCCGATCACCACCAGATCGTAGCGATCTACGGGAATGGGGTTAACCCAGTCCGAGGGGTGGACGCGATCACGCAGCAGCTGATTATGGGAATCAAAGGGCTGCAGCACCGGAGACTGGCTAACCGGCTCAACCATAATGATGGGGATGGAATTAAGGGAAAGAGAACCTGGCCATGGCCGTCAAACAGCCATGGAACCTAGGAAGTAGCCAGTCTAGCACCTTCACCGGACACCAGCCAGTCAGGGGATGGCAGCCATTGATCAGCCACTTCCCCAGCCCCGATAGAAGCATGGTGGGGTAGGTACAGGCGACGGACATCCTCCGGCAAAGCCTCAAGCAAATGCTGGTGGGCCAGGTTCAATTGGTACTGTAGTTGCTCGGGCTTGAGATACTCACCCTCGGCCTGTAGATAGGCCAGTATCCGGGTCTGGCTCCAACCGAAGCTATGGGCCATAATCAGCATCAGCCGTTCTAGGGGGGCAAGGCGATCTAGGGCCCGGTGCAGATAGCACCAAAAGGGGGGAGATGCCTGGTCCAACCGGTACTGGATGGATGGCACCTCGGGTAACGCCACCTGATTAATACAGAAGGCGGTCAGGTTCACCAACCACTGTTGTAAGGTAAAACCACTGGACCCCATTTCAGCCCGGGTATCTACCCCTCCCAACTCATGCAAGATATGCTGCCAAGTCAGGGCAAATAGGTAATCAGCCTGCACAGGGGAGCGGGTAGAATGGCGGATCAAGCTATAGACGATGGGAGTATAACGGCAAAAGATTGCCGTAAAGTATCGTCCTTCCTCAGGGTGGGCGTTGAACAAACTCACCAACTCACCATCACTCAGATGCTGCAAGGATTGAATCAGGGTGTGGTTACCCTCAGGAAAGGTAGGAATGTCCACCGCACTCGCCATTAGTTAGTAGAACCTATCGGAATCAACAACATTGCTCGGCTTGCCAGGCTGGGCAAAAGCCCAGAATTTAGTTTTCAAGTATACCTACTGAATCAGATTTAGGAGGCTAAATTTACATAAACCTTGCCCCATGACTAAATTCCCTCAAGCCTGATCCGCACCAGATCTAATTCCCGAGCTCTGGTCGATTAGAATTAATAGACTCTTGAAGTCCCCCCTGCTGACCGAGGTCCCCCTTTTCCTGAGTCCAATGCCTATTTACCCATCTGTCATGCCTTCCACCCTAGCCTTCTTTGGCCTCCCCTTCGACAGCCTACTGTCAACCCAGGGGATTATGGTCTTACTGCTGGTGGCCTATGCCGGGGCGATGTGGATGTTTCTTAAGGGGGCCCCCAAGGTCTATACGGTCATGGTCTCTGACCTGGAGGTGGCACGTCGTTTCTACGAGGGTATGCTGAGCTTGCCTGCCGCAGAGGTGCCACTGCACTATTACTATAATTATCAACAAACCCTGGGCACGGCAGGTATTGATCCCCTCACCATGATGGGTCCCTCCGGATTCTCCTCCCCTTCATCCACGGCCACCCCCGAAGGATTGTGGTATCAGCTCCGCAAAAACAATCAACTGCACGTGATCGGTGGGGCTAGTTTGGGCAAGCGTCATCAGCATCGCCCCGTGTGCTTTGATCATAGCTGTCTGGAATACCTACTCATGCGAGTTCAGCTCCAGGGTTTGGATTACAAAATCCGTTCTGAAAAACCCTTAAACTTTTTAGTGAGGGACTACGATCAACAGATTATTGAAATGGTAGAAGTAGATAATTAAAGACTGAAATTAAACTTTCCAACCCTCCTCAAATCAGTGGAGACCACTGCCATATCTAATTTCTCATCTCAAGGTCCGCCGCTGTCTAAGGCTATAGATTAGAACTATTCCGCCGTAATAACTACCCAGGGCAGCCCCGAGGCCTACTACGGTACTACCCAACATAAGACGGCTAGAAACCTCCGCCCCCATGTCCATCCAAGTCCTAAAGCTATCTAAATCGGTAAATTCGCTGATTGATTGACTCCCTAAGAGACGATCTCCCACCTGGTAATTGAAGGCAAACAGAGGCACGTAGGTAAAGGGATTGCTCACCCAGGTTGCTGCCGCCGCCATGATACGATTACCCCGCAGTACCGTAGCGATGGCGACGCCAATAATAATCTGTAAACCAAACAGGGGAAAACAACCAGAGAATACCCCGCTGGCTATACCCCTAGCCAGGTACTGGGGACTGCCCTGGAGGCGCAGAAGACGCAGGTACCAGTAGCGTAGCTGACGTTTCCAGGGGGAGAGGGTAGATTTGGGGGTAGGGGCTTGTAAAGTGATTTCAGGGACAATAACCGGGGTCATGGTAGGCCGAGGAGTGGGGAAGTTCTGAGTAGGAAAACCCCTAGACAAGTTGTTAGGGAATGTTGTTGTTGTTAATAATTCTATAGGTAGATAACCCAGACTTGCTAAGCATTAGATCAACTTCGTCGATTGTTTACACCATTGCGGTATGCATAGCTCTGGCCAGAACTGCCGCTAATCAATGAAAACCTTGCTGAACTAATATGGTTAGCCGCAATTGCCTTCCCCCGCCCACGGTCACCATCGCCGCCATCGCCACCGCCATTGTGCCCCAACAGGGGAGCGTGGGGATTGTGCGTCTGTCGGGAGGGCAGGCCGTGGCGATCGCTCGTCGCCTCTTCCATGCCCCCGGTGACCAACCCTGGGAGAGTCACCGCATTCTCTACGGATTCCTGCGTCACCCTGACACCGGTGATCCAGTGGATGAGGCCCTGTTGTTAATTATGCGGGCCCCGCGCTCCTACACCCGGGAGGATGTGGTGGAGTTCCACTGCCACGGAGGGCTAATGGTGGTGCAGCAGGTGTTGCAGCTCTGTCTGCAGCAGGGGGCCCGGCTGGCGGAACCGGGGGAATTTACCCTACGGGCCTTTCTCCACGGTCGCCTAGATCTAACCCAGGCGGAGGGAGTGGCGGACTTGGTGGCGGCCCAGTCAAACCTGGCGGCCCAAACCGCCCTGGCTGGGGTGCGAGGAAAGCTAGGACAATCCATTCGTCAGCTCCGCTCCAGGGGCCTGGATATCCTGGCGGAAATTGAAGCCCGTCTGGACTTTGAGGAGGATCTACCACCCCTGGACCAAGCCCAGATCCGCCAACGGTTGGGACAGATGGTGGCAGAGGTAGAGGCTATTTTAGCCACCGCTGAGGCCGGTGCCCTACTGCGCACCGGTCTTAAGGTGGCGATTGTGGGTCGGCCCAATGTGGGTAAGTCCAGCCTGCTCAACGCCTGGAGCCGCTGTGATCGGGCTATCGTCACCGATCTCCCCGGCACCACCCGTGACCTGGTGGAGTCCCAACTGGTGGTGGGCGGCATTCCCCTTCAGGTGGTGGATACCGCCGGTATCCGCAACGCCGGAGATCGGGTAGAGCAACTGGGTATTGAGCGATCGCGGCAGGCGGCCCAATCCGCCGACCTGGTGCTGCTCACCATTGATGGATCAGTGGGCTGGACCCCAGCGGACGACGATCTTTACCATCTGGTCCGCCCCGACTCAGCCCCCGGTTCCCCCTTGCCCCCGATTATTTTAGTGGTCAACAAACAGGACCTGCTGCCTCCTAATCAGTCCCCTTTGCAGCCCCCCTATGCCATGGCAATGGTTTACACGGCGGCGGCTCAAAACCAGGGCATTGAGGC
>JBEIUS010000113.1:0-11459 GCA_040374235.1 Leptolyngbya sp.
CCGATGGGGCGGCGTAGCCAATCCGGTAGGCGGGCTAACTCAGGACGGGGGGCGGTCATGGGGAGGGGTAGAGGGGGATGGAATGGGCCCTACCAGGATGGATAGGGGCCAATTTCTGGGACGAAACCTTAACCTGGATTTATGACATTCTATCGCGAGTAATCTCCACCGCCACCTGGCCGGTGAAGTCAGGAATGGGGGGGGTGGGCTTGGTCACCCGCACGGTTATCCTTGCCACCCGGGGATCGAGGTCGAAAAGGGCGGTGGCAATGGCGCCGGCCATGGCCTCAATCAGGTCAAAGCGGCGCTGACGGATTAAAGTTTGGGTGAGGGTAGCGACGGTGCCATAGTCCAGGGTATCCGCCAGGCAATCGGTTTGGCTGGCGCTCTGAAGATCCATATGGAGTTGCAGATCCACCTGGAACCACTGGCCCAGCCTGGTTTCCTCCGGCAGGGCGCCACTATAGCCGTAGGCCCGTAGGTTAGTAAGGTGAATAATATCCATGGTCAAAGTCCTAATCAACGCTTGCCCACAGGGGTTGTAACCAGCCCGCCCGGATCTAGGGGGGCTGGCCAACGCCATATTTCTTAAACCGCTATGGTGGCCAGGGGGGGGATCAATGGCCCTCCGCAGCCTACACTGAAAAGGATACTTCGGGTTGCAGTGCTGAGCGGCCCTGGGCCTTTAACGGTGGTGGGATGAAACGGCGGAGAGTAATCATTGCCCTGGTGATTATTGTGGGGTTGGTCCTGGGGTTAATCCTAGGACGGGGGTGGTGGGTCGGGCGGCGTTCCCTGGCGCTGCTACAGGGGAGTCGCCAGCCAACCCCTGAGACCCTGCAGTTTGTCCCCAAGCAATCTCCCTTAGTGGTTTCCCTGCTAGTTCGTCCCGATCGCCTGGCCGAAGTCTGGCTAGGCCTGGCTCAGCCCAAGCAACGCCCCCAAATTAAACGGGAACTGGCCTGGTTGGAAGATGTGTTGCTGGCGGGTACGGGGCTGTCCTACCAGCAGGACCTGCAACCCTGGCTGGGGGAGGAAACCACCCTGGCGATGGTAAGTAGTGACCTGGATCAGGACCCCGATAATGGGCGTAGTCCCGGTTACCTGGTAATTTTTACCTGTGAGGATGGTCAGGCCGCCCGTAGGAGTCTGGAACTATTCTGGCAAAACCGAGCGATCGCCGGTACTCCTTTGATCTTCAGAGATGCGGCCGGCAATCGGCTAATCTACGCTAGCCAGACGGAGGCGGGCCCCAGCCCCCTGGCCACCACCCTGGTGGCTAACCGATTTTTACTGGTGGCCAATCACCCTGAGGTGCTGTACCAGGCCCTGGGGGCGGCCCAGGCAGTGGATAGCAACCTGGCCCTGGATAGCCGCTACAAAACCGCCCTCAAGGGCCTGCCCAGTCGGCGGGTAGGGCTGGTGGCCATGAACCTACCCGGCCTCCAGGACTGGCTCCAGGGTTCCCCTTTCCCGGGAGCCAGCTCCTTGCCCCCCAACCCTCCAGACCCCCAGGTGGATTGGGGCTTGATGTCCGTCGCCCTGGATCGGCAGGGTCTATTGGCGGACCTAACCCTGAGTGCCAGGCCCGGCCGTCCCCTATCCCCCTATCCGGGTGACCTAGGGATAGACCTGCCCTGGCTAACCGCCCTCCCCGAGACCCTGCCCATGGTGGCGGTGGGCCACGACCTGGCCCGCCTCAGCCCCAGCCTCCAGCCCCTAATCAATCTAATGCCGGCGGTTTGGCAATCCTCCCTGTCCCTCCCCCAAGAGCTAGACCGGCGGTTTGGCGATGGCGCCATGGCGGCCATCCAGGCTGGGGCAACCCAGGACTATGCCCTGGGTTTAAACCTGACGGCAACCGCCAACCCCCTGGACTGGGTGGTGCTTAGCCACGCCAGCCCGGGGTGGGCCCAGGCCCTGGAAGCCCTTAACCAGCTGGGGCAGGCCCAGGGGTTGGGGGCCAGTTCCCTAGGGATTCAGCAGCACCCGGTGAGGGCCTGGAGTCGGTTGCGGGTGGAGCCCCAGGGGCAGAACCTGGAGGTTACCGCCGCCGTAGCGGGGCTGGAGACCACCCTGGCGGATCGACTGCAGGTGCTGGCGGGGTCGGCCCAGATGCTGAACCAGGTGTTGAGCCGCCAGACAGAGTCGGCCGCCCCCGCCTGGTGGGCGGAACGGAACCGTTTCGCCTCACCGGTGGCGGCCTACCTCCATGTGGACTGGCCCCGCTTACAGGCAAAGTTGCCCCGATCGCCCCGGCTAGAACTGGTGAGAACCCTCACCGACCCCCTGCTACGGCATATCCAAGCCATCACCCTGACCAGCTACGGCCAGAGTGATCGCCTGCAGCGCAGCGCCCTTTTTCTCCGCCTCCATAACCGATGAGGCCCGATCCCCAGACCCTGGGGCCCATCCTGGAAGAGTGGTTGAACAGCGGCCAGATCACCGCCACCGCCTGGTCAACCCTGGTCCAGGCAGAGCTGGCGGACCCCCGTCGGGCCCAGGCCTGGGGGATTGGCCCGGACACCGTGGTGGATCAGTTGCGGGCCCGTCTGGCCTGGCTAAAATCGCTGGCCCAACTCCACCCCGGCCTGCCCCTCCCCGCCGCCGCCCTCCGCACCTACCTGCCCCTGGCCTGGCAGCTGTGGCTGCCCCTGGCCCAGCAGCTGAAGCAGATCCGAGATCGCCAACCCCACCCTCTGATCCAGGGTATGCTAGCCGGCCAGGGAACGGGCAAGACCACCCTGGCGGCCATCCTCAGTCAACTGCTGCGGGCCCAGGGCTACGGCACCGCCACTCTTTCCCTGGATGACCTCTATCAGCCCTGGGCAGTGCGGCGCCAGCTACAACGGGCCGATCCTCGCCTGCGCTGGCGGGGCCCCCCCGGCACCCACGACATTCCTCTGGGCCTGGCCACCCTGGCCCAGGTCCGCCAGGCCAGCCCTGACACCGTGATCAGCCTGCCTCGCTTCGATAAATCCCTACATGACGGACAGGGCGATCGCACCCGCCCCGAGTCGGTTGAGGGCATTGATATCCTCTTGTTTGAGGGCTGGTTTGTGGGCCTGCGGCCCCTGCCCCCAGAGGATCTGGAGGCGGGGCTAGCCGCCCTGAAGCAGGGGCTGACCCCCGAGGCCGATCGGCAATTTGCCCGGGATATAAACCAGGCCCTGGCGACCTACCTGCCCCTCTGGCAGAGCCTGGACCGTCTCCTGTTGATCGCCCCCCAGGATTACCGCTGGAGCCAGGGCTGGCGGCAGCAGGCGGAGCAGGCCCGGCAGGCCCAGGGCAAGGCCGGGATGGATCCGGCCACGGTGGCGGAGTTTGTGGACTACTTCTGGCGGGCCCTACCGCCGCCCCTGTTTATCCCTCCCCTGACCCAACCCGGCGGTGGGGTGGATTTAGTCATCGAGGTGGATGGGGAACGCCGTCCCCAGGCCATTTATCAGCCTGGAGACGGGGGGAATGCTGGTCCCCAGTAACTCCCAGCCATGGCTCACCCACCTCTCCTGAGTTCTGACCCCTGACTCCCTCTTTCACGGCCACCGAATTGACACCGCCTAGTCCTAATCTTTCCCCTGGGGGTGATTGACCGCCTGGCTAAAGCCCAGCACCACCAACACATTCGACAGAGTGAGAAAGGCCTCGGCGCCACCATGGATCCAGTCTACATTGGCCAGTTCCTGCCTTAGGATGAGGGTGGTGTAGGCGCCGGCGGGAATGGTGACCGCCACAAACACCAGCAACCCGTAGAACCCCACCAGGGCTAAGCGGGGGGTGGCCGGGGTGCGGGTCAAAAACCATAGAAAGCCCAGGTAGGGAAATAGGGAAAGGGCGAATAGAGTATTTTTGTCGAGCATAGGACTAGGGCTTGGAGGCTCCGACCTGGCTCTGGCGATGGATCCACCAGGCGGCCAGGCAAAGGGTGATGTTACCCACCACCGTCAGGGCGGCCTGCAGGGTGACTAGCCAGCTGAGGGCGGGAGGATTGTCGAAGAAATGCCAGGTACAGGCCGCCATGGCGCTAACCAGGGCGGGAAACATGGCGATCGCCAGCCAGCGCCACACCGGCTCTCGCCGAACCGCGGCGAATCGCCAGATCAGGGCCATGGCGGCCATCCACTCCAGCACACTGGAAATGTGGATCACCCAGGTCGGCAAGGATAGGGCATGCATAGGGAGCGGGTGGGACAACAGCCTCTATTGTAGAGAGGTTAGGGCCTTAGTGCAGAGGGGAGAAGACGGGATGCGAGCAGTTCTCTGTGGTTACTACGGCATGGGCAACGGCGGGGACGAGGCCCTGCTAGCTAGCTTGCTGCAAATGTTGCCGGCCTCGGTCACCCCCCTGGTGCTCTCGGGCAACCCGGCGGAAACCCGCCAGCGCTACGGGGTCGAGGCCATCCCCCGCAAGCGTCCGGGGGCGTTACTGAGGGCCCTGGGGCAAGCCGATGCCTTGATCTGGGGGGGCGGCAGCCTGCTGCAGGACGCCACCAGCCGGCAAAACCCCCTTTACTATGGTGGCTTAATGATCCTGGCCCAATGGTTGGGGTTGAAAACCATTGCCTGGGGGCAGGGCATTGGCCCCCTCAACCATGGCCTCAGTCGAGCCCTGGGGCGCTACGCCCTGGGCCACTGCGACGCCATTAGCATCAGGGATGGAGGTTCCCTGGCCTGGCTAGAGCGCTGGCAGCTCACCGCCGCTCAAGCCCCCGATCCGGTCTGGGCCTTGACCGCCCTACCCGCCCCCGACCTGGTGAGTTTACCCGGGCCCAGGGTCGCCGTTGCCCTGCGGCCCCACCCCTGGCTGACCGCCGATCGCCTGGAGCAATTCACCCAGGCCCTGGTGAACTTTCAAAAGGCCACCCAAACCGCCCTGGTGCTGGTGCCCTTCCAGCCCAGTAAGGACCTGGCCATCCCCCAATATATTCAGCCTCGCCTGCCGGGCCCTAGCCAGATCTGCGCCCTGGCTGACCCCCGCCAATTAAAAGGCCTGTTCCGCCAGGTTGAGATGACCCTGGGAATGCGGCTCCATGCCCTGATCATGGCCGCCGCCGAAGGAAATCGCTGTTTCGCCCTCAGCTACGACCCCAAGGTCAGTCACCTGATGCGGGAGTTAAACCTGCCGGGTTTTGACCTCAACCCCCAGGCCACCGATGGTTGGCCCGGGTCCGTCGATGTCCTTACCCAGGCCTGGCTGAAGGTGTATGAACACGGGCAGCCCCTGAGCCAAGACCGCCGTGATCAGCTCTTCACCCAGGCCTTAACCCACCAAACCCTGCTGGAAACGGTACTCCAGAACTTGGCGGGGTAAGTAGGCAGAATTCAGTAAAAAAGCAGGATAGGGCTAAGCCTATCCTGCTGAAAAAATATGGAGAACTAAAGTCTACCTCGATCAACCCAGGGATGGCCCAGGATCGATACTAGATTGAACTACCCATATCGGTGGTGTCCTTCAGGAAGCCACTGTAGGCCTCCATGCCATGCTCACCGATATCCAGACCCTTGAGCTCCTCCTCTGGGGTGACTCGAATGCCAGACACGGCCTTGAGTACTAGCCAGAAGATGGTGGACAGAACAACGGTAAACAGGCCAACACTGAGAAGACCGATAATCTGAATACCGAGCTGGCTGAATCCACCACCGTAGAATAATCCTCGGATGGCGTCCTCAGCACCGCCCTGGGTAAAGTTGTTGCCATTGGCAAACAGGCCCACCGCCAGGGTTCCCCAGGCGCCACAGCACAGGTGCACCGAGGTGGCACCAACGGGGTCATCGATTTTGATGTTGTCGAAGAAGCTAACGGCGAACACCACCAAAATGCCACCAATTAGACCAATCCAAAAAGCGCCGCCGTAGCCAATCACGTAGCAACCGGCGGTAACCGCCACCAGACCGGCCAGAATGCCATTAATGGTCATGGACAGATCGGGTTTGCCATTCACCACCCAAGCGGTAAAGGTGGCGGCCAGTCCGCCCGCAATGGCCCCCAGGTTGGTGGTCACGGCGATGTAGGCTACGGCGGAATCCGCCGCTAGTTGGGAGCCGGGGTTGAAGCCAAACCAACCCAACCAGAGAATTAAACAGCCCAGGGTGGCGATGCTGAGGTTGTGGCCCGGTAGAGCATTGACTCGACCCTCGGCATCGTACTTGCCCATTCGGGGACCCAGGAAGGCTGCCCCCATCAGGGCCGCCCAACCACCGACGGTGTGGACCAGGGTGGAACCGGCAAAGTCATGGAAGCCGAGTTCGGCCAACCAACCGCCACCCCAGAGCCAGTGGCCGGTGATCGGATAGGCAATGCCGGTCAGCAGCAGGCTAAAAATCAAAAAGTCAACGAACTTAATTCGTTCCGCCACCGCCCCAGAAACGATGGTGGCGGCGGTACCGGCGAAGGCCACCTGGCAGAGGAAGAAGGTGTCTTTGTAGAGGTTGATGCCGTCTGGCCCTAAACCATAGAGCTCGGGAGGACCGGCCAGGAAAAAGTTGCCCCAACCCACCCAGGCGTTACCGTTGACGCCGAACATCAGGGAGAAGCCAATAAACCAATAGCCCAGGGTAGCCAGGGCGAAGACGATCAGGTTCTTAGCCAGAATGTTGACGGCATTCTTTTGGCGGGCAAAGCCGGTTTCCACCATGGCAAAACCAGCGTTCATGAAAATCACCAGGAAGGCCGCAATTAGCACCCAAATATTGTTCAGGGTGGTCTGGACGTCGGCGGCCGTCAATTCTTCCTGGGCATGAGCAGCTAAGCCCCAGACGGCGAGAATAGCCAGAGCCAGAGGAATGCAGGCTAACCGAGCCCATCCCCCGACTCGACCCATCAGTCGCTGTACCAACCGTCTTTCTGGAACGCTAGCGTTCCAGAAAGACGGTTGGGGCCGCCTCCGAAACTTAAAGCGATTTCGTGACACTAGATTAAACATCTTGACAAACATTCCTTCAACACAATTGAACAGGAAACACGGCCTCAGGGTAGAAAACCAAGCCAGTGGAATAAATCAGGTGACCCATGGATAACCTATCCCCAGGACTATGGAAGAATGGATCTTAACCACGGGAAGCACAGGGGTGAAATAGTTCAGACGGATAACATTTGATAGCTTGCAATCGCCAGAGATGACCCTGGACCCAAGACCCCGGGGATCAAGATCCACGGTCAAACCACTAGATAGATATGGCGGGCAAATTCATCTGCTTCGCGAACTCAGAATGTAAAGATTTCACCAATTCCCAGAACAGTAATCTGTATCACAAGGCACAAGTGACTACAATTGGCGGGATCTTTCAGCTCGGGCTCCGCCCACCACCCTCACCTGGGACGACGTCAGGGCAGCCCACTATTCTTCGACGACAAGGTTTAAAAATGTTGAAAGCCGGCCCCTAGGGAAAGGGGCGTGGGGGGCTGGCCAGGGTGATCGGGATGGGTCAGAATCACCGCCCTATCCTCCGTGACCTGACCGATCAGGGTGCTGCCCGGGCCCAGGTGGGGCTGCAGGGCCTGGGCGATCGCCGCCGGCAGGCAGAGCACCAGTTCAAAGTCTTCGCCGCCGTAGAGGCACCAGTCCCTGGCCTGATCGGGGCCCACCCAGGCCACTAGGGCCGGGTCGAGGGGTAACTGGGTGGAGTCCAGGCGGGCCCCCACCCCACTGGCCTGACAGATCTGCAGAACGGCGTTGGCCAGGCCATCGCTGGAGTCCATAGCGGCGATGGGGGCGCCGCCACGGATGGGCTGGAGTTGGACCACCACCTCCAGGCGAGGGTTGGGGCACTGGTGGGCCTGGATCCAGCGCTGCCGATCATCCCTGGCCAGCCCGGCCCCCGCCTGGGGGTCCAGCAGCAGGGCCAGCCCGGCCCGGGACAGGCCATGGTAACCTGTAGCCAGGATTACCTGGCCCGGCTGGGCGGTGGAGCGGTACAGCAGGGCATTGGCGGGGGCAGTGCCCAGGGCGGTAATGGCCACGGTGGTGGTGGTGGATCGGCAGAGGTCACCCCCCACCAGTTGCCCCCCCCAGCGGTGTAAACAGGCGGCCATGCCCTGGTACAGATCCTCCACCCAGGCTACCGGAGTGCTGGGGGGCAGGCTCAGACCCACGGTTAGGGCCAGGGGGGTAGCCCCCATGGCGGCTAAATCCGACAGGTTTGCCGCCACGGATCGCCAGCCCACCTCCCGGGGGGGGGTGGTGCGATCACTAAAGTGCACCCCCTGCACCAGCACATCGGTGGTCACCACCAACCGGTGCCCCACGGGCAAATCCAAGACCGCTCCGTCATCCCCCACCACCTGGGCGGGGCAGTAGGGAAACAGGCGGGCCAGTAGGCCCAGCTCCCCCAGGGCGGCGACGGTTTCCGGTCCAGCCATGGGGTTAGGAGGGTTGCACCAGGTGATCGGCACCAGCGATCACCCGGGCGCTCTCGATGCGATCGCCCTGGGTGAGTTTCTCCAGCACCTCCTTGTTCTCCACCACGTAACCAAAGACGGTGTAGCGCCCATCCAGCAAGTTCAACCCGGCCGGGGTTAACTCGGGCTCAAACAAAAAGAAAAAGAACTGGGAGGAGCCCCCGTTGGGGTCATCGTTGGGGCGAGCCATGCCCAGGGTGCCAAAGGCGGAGAAGGGCAAAACCGGATCCTCTAGATAACGGCCTAAATCCTCCAGGGTACTGCCGTAGATGGGGGCGTCATCGCCTTTGACCAGGATTTCCAGGGGTACGCGGCGGTAGGTTTTAGTCTTGGGGTCAATGAAGCCGTCGGCGGAGCCGTCGGGGTCACCGGTTTGCAACACGTAGTTATCCTCAGCACGGATGAATTCCAGACCGTCGTAGAAACCCCGCTGCACCAGGTCAACAAAGTTGCCAGCGGTGACCGGCGCACTGTAGCCATCCACCACGGCCCGCAGGGTGCCCTGGTTGGTTTTAAATTCCACCGTGGCCCGGCCCTTGAGTTGGGGCAGGTTGGCGTAGTCCTCCGGGACGGTAAAGGGGAAGTCGGTGACCATTAACTCCTCTAGTCGACCAACGTCGTCGAGCATGGCCGATCGCCGTAACCACACCGCCTCCCGATCCCGGGCTTCCACCGCCTCCCGCATCGGTATTAACTGCACCTGGATATCCTCCAGGTAACTCCTGGCCGCCGCCCGTTTCCCCTCCGGCACGGTGGCCAGGATCCCCTCCTGGCCGCGACTCAACAGTCGCTCTACCCTATCGATATCCTTAGCCACGGGCCCCCACCGCTTGCTGCGCAGCCACTCCGATAGGCCCTCCAGGGTGCTTTGCAGCTTGCGGGTTTCGGGGCTGTCGATCGGCAGGGAATTGCGCAACAGGGCCCGGCCATCGGTGATGGCATTACCGGGGGGCAGGTAGGCAGGGGGCAGGCCAGGGAGTAAACTGACCGCTTGGGCCTGGGAGATCGACCCCAACCATAGCACCCCCACCACCAGGCCCCAGCCCAGGCGCATCAGGCGGCCCCAACCCTGGGACCTCGTCATACCTCTAACCATGCTTTCTCCTGCCTACTCTCTAACAACGGGGCGCTCCATCCCTAACCCGATACCGCCCCTTCCCATCTTGTCATAAGTGGGGGGGCCAGACCAGTCAACCCTGCCCCCGGGGCAGAACTCAAAGCCCCAAAACCCATCGGTATGTCCCGGCTTAAGGAGGATTAGATCCGGGCGATTCGCCTCACCACCATCACCCGTACCCTGCTTTGCCCAGGGATGTGGGTGGTGCCTGTTGGCACCACCGCCAGGGCGTTGCTACCGGCTAGGTTGACCAGGTTAGCGGAGTTATGGCTACCCGGGGCCAGGTTAAACCGGTAGTCTTCCTGGCCAGCACTGAGGTTACCCCAGAGGTAGGTTTCCCGATCGCCGCCGGCCGCCAGGGGTTGGTCGGTGGTGGCCCAAACCCACTCGGGGGACCAGCCACAGCTCAGACCCGCCTGTTTCCGCAGGGCGGGTTCCACAAAGCGCCAAAAACAAACCAGGGCGGAGACCGGGTTACCCGGCAGGCCCAGGTAGAGCAGGGGAGGCGCCCCATGGGGGCGGGGCAGGGTGGCCACGGTCAGGGGCTTGCCCGGTTTCACCGCCACCGCCGTTATCCACAGGGTGGCCCCCAACTCCCTCAGCACCGAGTCAACGTAGTCAAAATCCCCCACCGATACCCCACCGGAGGAGAGGATCAGATCCGCCTGGGGTTGGGCGGTGGCGATCGCCAACCCCAGGGCCGCCGATTGATCCGGCACTCGCCCCAGGGCTAGGGGTACGGCCCCAGCCCGCTGCACCAGGGCCACCAGGGCCGGTTGGTTGGCATCCACAATTTGCCCCGGCTGGAGCGGTGAGCCCACCTCCACCAGCTCATTGCCGGTGGATAGGATCGCCACCCGGGGACGGGGCAGCACCGGCACCTGGGCCCACTGGGCGGTGGCCAGCAGCGCCAGTTCCGGAGCCCCGATTGGGAGCCCCGCCGACAGTAGGGGGCTACCGGGTTGGTAAAAGCTGCCCCGTTGTCGAACAAACTGCCCCAGGGAGGGAGAGGTAAAAATCTCCACCTGATTACCCACCACCCGGGTGACCTCCTGCATCACCACCGTATCCGCCCCGGCGGGCAACATCGATCCGGTAAACAGGCGGGCCGCCTGGCCGGGGGCCAGGGGCTGCTGGGGCACAGCACCGGCAGCAATCACCTCCCCCAGGGTGAGGCGGGCCGGATGATCGGGACTAGCTTGGCTCACCTCCGCTGCCCGCAGGGCGTAGCCATCCATGGCGGCATTATCCCAGGGGGGAAGGGGCTGGGATGCGGCCAGGGGGGTAGCTAGCACCCGCCCCAGGGCCGCCGCCAGGGGCACGATCTCCGCCTGATCGGGCCCCGGCGGGGTGACCAGGGCCAGGAGCATCGCCTCCGCCTCGGCGGCACTGATCAGGGGGAAGGAGGCCGAGGGCATTTAGCGGCCCCGTCGCTGTCGATAGGTGGCCAGGCAAATCACATTATTGGGAGGTTTCTCTGGGTTCTGGAGGACCCCGGGTGGCGGTGCTTCCGCCACCAATAACTGGCTAAAGGTGACCATCAACCGGGCCTGGGGGTGCCAGTTTTGCTGACGTAGCCAGCAGTGGTGGTGGCTGCAGCCCACCACCAGAAAATCCGGTACGTGCTGGTCCTGGCCCTTGAGACGAACCCGTGACCCTGGTCGAATGGTTAAGGACGCCATAGCAATGCCTCGGTAGGGGCGAAGGGATGGGGGGTAATTGCCCTATTTAGGATAGTTCATGGGAACTTATCCGAAAAGGGGTAAGGGGTTAGGAGAGTTGTCCACAATTTTATAATATAGCTCTGGCCAGAACCCTTTAGACTAGAGCAACGGGGTTAACTCCAGATTTAGAGTTGTGTGCCCTGCTTAACCCGTTGCTCCCCTGGTCTGATGTCGCCGCTGTCCTCACCGGTCCTAGCCCCCCACCTGGCGGCCCTGCAGG
>JBEIUS010000044.1:0-20880 GCA_040374235.1 Leptolyngbya sp.
CTGTGGCCGTATTTAACCTGGCCATAGGTATCCTCTCAATTTTAGTGATTATCTACAGTATGCAGCTGCTTTCTGGCAGTTCTCTCGCCGATGTCTTAGATAGCCAGCCATCCTCTTTGATTGGGCTGTTGGTAGCAGGTATTATGGCCACGATCATTGCTCCAATTTCTGAAGAGATTGTTTTTCGCGGTTGGCTATTCAACGCCCTAAAGAGAAAGATGCAAGTGTGGCCAGCCCTAATTCTTTCCTCCATAGCATTCTCTGCTATTCACCCGTCTCTCTCATCTATAGCGGTTTTCGATAGAGTGAGATACACCATTGCTGAGTCCCACCCCCCAGCGCCTGGCTGTAGGAGTTTGGCGCTGTACCCCCCCTTGGCAAGGGGGGGCAGGGGGGGTATTCACACCGCATTTCACCCAAGGGAAATCCGCTATAGATTGACCATAGCGGTTCTCGGTTCAGTGAGATACAAATTTTCTCAGCTTCAGTCCCCCTGGCCTTTCGTCTGCCAAGCTCCACCCTTCGCCCCTCAAATCATGCCCTCCGGGCCGCTGCGCGAGGTGGGGGTTGAGGAGTTCGTCAGTAACCGTTCATATCCCCCCCCTCATTCGAAGGAGGAATCAAGGGTTGTAACGGTTTAGCCGGGGGGAGTGAATCCTACATCAGCAATTCTCATTATGAAAACCTTGACCGCATTTTGACTCTAACTATTGAGAAGATTCTCAATAGCCCTTTCTGAAAAGCCTATGCTTCCGTTAGGCGATCTAGGCCCGAAACACTATCTTTGGTACAAGAGTTCTAAAATGAGAATTGCTGATATAGGGTGAATCATTACGTTCGTCATGTACTTCATTCAGGTGAAATCCGCTATATCACCACCTTCCTCTTTGGGGTGTGCGTAGCCATAGCTTATTACAAGACCCAAAATCTTTGGGTCCCCATTATCATCCACTCCCTTAACAACTTTTTGATCTCTGCTCAATCTATAGTCGAGCACTTCTTAATCCATTGGGGCTTAGTTGATGAAGCCGCTAATCTCAACCAACTCGCCTTTGTGCTGGGAATTCCTGGGCTGGTCCTGACTGTTTTACTGGGCTTTTATCTAGTTAAAAGGCGGCGCTTTTTTAAGCTGACCGTACCCCTTTATCCCTAGCTACCTGGAGGGGAGCTAGTAAATCCCTCCCCTCCTTGTCTTAACCAGTTACATTAGAACCGATAGAGTACCAAAGGTGCAGGGTTATACCGCTCCATGCTGTTGCCAAAACTCTAGCTCTTGGCGAATTCGCTGCCGGTCCTCGGGGTTGGCATAGCGTAGCTGGTGGCGGAGTTCGTTAATCACCTGGCGACGGTGTTGGGGGGAAATGGCATGACGCATAGAAACAACCCTTAAACTGTAACAATAACTACAGTTTACCAGGGTGCAGGCCGAGGATTGGAAACATCTACTTTTGTAACGGCGTCTCGCCAGGCCGGTACCGGGCTACTGGGCAGGGATAAAGGTGGGGGCTAGATCCCCGGGGCGATCGCTAGCGGCGATGCAGAGCGCCATGGACTCCGTGGTAGTAATCTGGGCCGCTGCCACCGTGCCGACCACGCAATCAGCGTAGCGTTGGGGTAAGACGCTGCGCCGACAGTGATCTAACAGGCCACTGAGACTAGGTACCTCCAGTTGGCCCTGGATAGTGGTAACGCAACTGGCTAGTTCAGCGGGGCGGCGATCTCGACTACAGGCGGTCAGCAGCTCCTCTGGCTTGACCGGCAAACCACTCAACTGGGCCACACAGTCCCCCACCTGGGTGGGATGGAGGGACCGGCTACAGGCGGAGGCCGCCGCCTTAGCCTCCAGGCCGTTATCCATCAGGCTGCTGGTACAGTCAGCAAAATCATTAGCCTGGGCCACCCGGGGGAAAATCAGCAAGGGTAGCCCCAACCCCACCATGACCAGAAAGTGTATTGCGGGACACTGGCGGTACAATCTGGAAGAAAGACAATGGACCATAACTAAAAGTTAAGGGTTGTATCCCTTGGTAAACAACTATTAGGGGAAGGCCAGCTCAGGCTGGCGTCCCCTGGGTACCTAATCACCCACCAAGATACCATTCCCGGTTAGGGGGCTGAATATCTTCTACAGTGAAGGGTAGCGGCAAGGTTTAATCGCGTGATCTAGAGGTTAGAGAAGTAGTATGCGTCTGAGTGACATAACTCACCCCAACCAATTGCATGGGCTGTCCCTGCGCCAACTCGAAGATATTGCCCGCCAAATTCGCGAGAAACATCTAGAGACCGTGGCTACCAGTGGTGGGCACCTAGGCCCGGGGCTGGGGGTGGTGGAGTTGACCCTGGCCCTCTACCAAACCTTGGATTTAGATCACGACAAGGTGGTGTGGGATGTAGGCCATCAGGCCTATCCCCACAAACTCATTACCGGTCGGTATCATGACTTCCATACCCTGCGCCAAAAGGATGGGGTGGCCGGTTACCTAAAACGCGGCGAAAACCGTTTTGACCACTTTGGAGCGGGCCACGCCTCCACCAGTATTTCCGCCGCCCTGGGCATGGCCCTGGCTCGGGACCTGGCCGGGGAAGATTATAAGGTGGCGGCCATCATTGGGGATGGCGCCCTGACCGGAGGCATGGCCCTGGAGGCCATCAACCATGCCGGTCACCTACCCCACACCAATTTGCTGGTGGTGCTGAACGACAATGAGATGTCCATTTCTCCCAATGTCGGCGCCATCCCCCGCTACCTCAATAAGATGCGCCTCAGCCCACCGGTGCAGTTTCTTACCGATAACCTGGAGGAGCAATTCAAGCACCTACCCTTTGTGGGTAGTTCCCTCTCCCCTGAGCTAGACCGAGTGAAGGAGGGTATGAAACGCCTGGCGGTGCCCAAGGTGGGGGCGGTGTTTGAGGAATTGGGCTTTACCTACATGGGTCCTGTCGATGGCCATAACCTGCAGGAACTGATCACCACCTTTAAAGAGGCCCACCAACATACCGGGCCGGTGCTGGTGCATGTGGCCACCACTAAGGGCAAGGGCTATGCCATCGCCGAAAAGGATCAGGTCGGCTACCACGCCCAGTCCCCCTTTAACCTGGCCACCGGTAAGAGCCTGCCCTCCAGTAAGCCCAAACCCCCCAGCTACTCCAAGGTGTTCGCTGAAACCCTGATCAAGCTGGCGGAGGAAAACCCCAAAATCATTGGCATTACCGCCGCCATGGCCACCGGCACCGGCCTAGATAAGCTGCAACAGGCATTGCCTCAGCAGTACATTGATGTGGGCATTGCCGAGCAGCACGCCGTCACCCTGGCCGCGGGCCTGGCTTGCCAGGGCATGCGCCCCGTGGTGGCGATTTATTCCACCTTCCTGCAGCGGGGCTTTGACCAAATCATCCACGATGTTTGTATTCAAAAGCTACCGGTGTTTTTCTGCCTGGACCGGGCCGGCATTGTGGGAGCCGACGGCCCCACCCACCAGGGCCTCTACGATATCGCCTACCTGCGCTGCATCCCTAATATGGTGCTGATGGCCCCTAAGGACGAGGCGGAGTTACAGCGCATGCTGGTGACGGGGATTAACTACACCGAGGGGGCAATCGCCCTGCGCTATCCCCGCGGTAGCGGCCACGGTGCCCCCCTGATGGAGGAGGGCTGGGAACCCCTACCGATTGGCAAGGCGGAGGTGCTACGCCAGGGGGATGACCTATTGTTGCTGGGCTATGGCTCCATGGTTTACCCCGCCCTGCAAACCGCTGAGATCCTCAGTGAGCATGGTATCGAAGCCACGGTGGTGAATGCCCGCTTTGCCAAACCCCTGGATACGGAGCTGATCCTGCCCCTGGCCCAACGCCTGGGTCGGGTGGTCACCCTGGAGGAGGGATGTTTGATGGGGGGCTTTGGCTCCGCCGTGGCCGAGGCGATTCTGGATGCCCAGGTAACCGCCTCCGTGCTGCGCCTGGGCGTGCCCGATGTGCTGGTGGACCACGCCACCCCTGCCCAATCCATGGCTACCCTGGGCCTGACTCCGCCCCAAATGGCGGAGCGCATTCTGGCTACCCATCGGGTCGCTCAACCGGCCCTGGTCGGTTAACGCCTACCTGACCCGGGAAGCGGTGTTGCCCCTTCCCGGGCTAATTCTATGATTGTGTTCCTGGTTGATGGTTGCCATGGTCCTTTCTTCACCCCTCCCCACCAGTTCCCCGCAGGTTACCTGGCAAGAATTACCCGCCGACTTTGTCCTACCCGATGACCCCGTGGAAAATCTGCAGCAGCCCGCCTTGGCGGCCGCCCTCACCGATGCCCTGGGCCAGGCTGGTCGCATTCCCCCTGAGGCCCTCCTGGGGACTAATTTTGCCCTGGTGGCTACGGTTAGCGGCAAAACCATTGTTAAAGCCCCCGATTGGTTTTATATTCCCCGCGCCTACCCTGTTGATCCCCAGGTGATTCGTCGCAGCTATACCCCCTACCTGCAGGGAGAGGGGGTGGCGGTGGTGATGGAGTTTCTATCGGAAACCGAGGGGGGAGAGCTGTCGGTGCGCTCCACCTTTCCCTACGGTAAGCTCTATTTTTACGAGCAAATTCTGCAGGTGCCGGTTTACGTCACCTTTGACCCCTACGTCCCCAGTCTGGAGGTACGTCGCTTAGATCAGGGCCGTTATCAGCTGGAAAGCGCTGATGCCAACGGTCGATTTTGGGTACCTTCCCTGGACCTATGGTTAGGGGTTTGGCCCGGCACCTATCAGCAGTTGACAGGCCATTGGCTGCGCTGGTGGGATGGGGCCGGTCAGCTGTTGCCCTGGAGTTCAGAACAGGCGGAGCAGGAACGTCAACGGGCGGAGCAGGAGCGTCAACGGGCAGAGCAGGAACGTCAACGGGCAGAGCAGGAGCATCAACGGGCAGAGCAGGAACGTCAACGAGCAGAGCAGGAGCATCAACGGGCAGAACGATTGGCGGCGGCCCTGCGCGATCGCGGTATTGATCCCAACAGCCTTTGATTCAGGCTTCTTTTAACCCTGGTGGCTTAACCCCGCCTCCCATCGGGTGTGTCCAGGCCAAACTCCCCCAGGGCGAGGGCAAAGTTACGGTGTTCGTGGCCAGCCTGGCTGAGTTTAATCAGGGCAAACCGTTCTAATGGGGTGAGGGCCTGCCATTGATCCAGGCTGAGGGGCGTTCCCAGGCGGCTGGCCTGAGCTGTGACCGAGGGGGGAATGTGGTCTAACACCCACCAGGCGGGATGGGGGTCGATCGCCAGATCGGTAGGCCATTCACCGGTCTGGTCATAAACCCACCGGCGTAGCCGCTGGCGATAGGCCCGCATCTCCTCCGGGGTCTGGCAGGGCAGGGTGATCAGGGTTTGCCGCTGGGCCAGGGTAAACCGGTGCCAGTGGGGCAGCTTTAGTTTCACCCCACAGGTATCTAGCTTGTAGCGCACCGCCAGGGGAATGCAGCGCAGATCGGTGACGAAATCCGCCTCAAAGTCAAAGGGTTGCCAGGCAGACTGGTGGGTGATGGGGTTAGTCATGGCGGTCAGAATGGATCTGAACAGCGCAGGCTTTCAGTTCTGGTTGGTGAGACTCGGGACAGGCGATCGGGTGGGTAAGGGCGTTGGCCTCCGCCTGGTCGGCCCAGAGGGCGCCCCAATGCAGTGGGGCAAATAGGGTGCCTGGGGTGATCGCCGGAGTTACCTTAGCCTGGAAACGGGCCATCCCCCGCCGCGATCGCACCACCACGGGTTTACCCTCCTCCACCCCAGCCTGGGCGGCATCGCGGGGATGGATCTCCAGTTCGGGGGTGGGGTAGAGGGCGGTTAACTTAGCAATCCGGCCGGTGCGGCTTTGGGTATGCCAGTGACCGTAGAGGCGACCGACGGTGAGCACGTAGGGGTAGGTCGGGTCGGGGGGTTCCGCCAGGCCCCGACTATGGTAGGCGCCAAAGCGGGCTCGGCCATCCGGAGTGGGGAAGTGCAAGCTGGTATAGAGACGCGCCTGGCCCGGTTGGTCGGGGTGGGGGCAGGGCCAGCGGCTAGGCCCCTGACTTTGCAACCGGCGATGGCTGAGGCCCGACTGGTCACAGGGGCGATCGCGGGTAAGGGCGGCAAACTCTTCGTAGACCTCAGCGCTGGATCCGTAGGCAAACTGCTGGCTAAACCCCAGCCGTCGCCCCACCTCCGCAAAGATTTCCCAGTCCGGTCGGGCCTGGCCCGGTGGCGGGCGAAATCCAGGACAGAGGGTGACCACCCGTTCTGAGTTGGTCATCACCCCGGTCTTCTCACTCCACTGGGCCGCCGGCAGCACCAGGTGGGCGTAGGCGGCGGTTTCCGTCGGATAGTAACAATCCTGGTAGACGGTGAAGGGGGACTGGGCCAGGGCCGCCTGGGTGCGCCTCAGGTCGGGCATACTTACCGCCGGGTTGGTGGCCACGATCCAGAGTAGGTCAACTTCTCCGGTTTCCAGCCCGGTGATCATCTCCCAGCCGGTGCGGCCCGGTTGGGCAGAAATTTGCCCCGCCGGTAGCCCCCAGGCGGCCTCCAGCTCCTCCCGGTGCTGGGGGTTGGTCACCTGACGATAGCCCGGCAGCAGATGGCACAATCCCCCCACCTCCCGCCCCCCCATGGCGTTGGGTTGGCCGGTCAGGGAAAAGGGACCGGCCCCCGCCCTACCCACCTGGCCGGTGAGCAGGTGCAGGTCGATCAGCGATCGGGCCTTAGCGGTGCCCTCCTGGGACTGGTTCAGCCCCATGGACCAGAGGGAGAGCACCGTCTCCGCCTGCCCCCAGAGTTGGGCCGCCTGTTCCAGCTCCGCCAGGCTCAGGCCACAGGTCTGGGCCACGGCGGCGGGGGGGTAGTGGGCCAGGACCGCCTGATAATCGGCAAAGCCCTGGGTATGGTCGGCGATGAAGGCGGTATCGCCATGGCCCCCGGCCAACAGCAGGTTAGCCAGGCCATGGAGGAGGGGGATGTCGGTGCCCGGGTGAATCGCCAGGTGTAGATCGGCGGCGGCGGCGGTGGCGGTGCGGCGGGGGTCGATCACCACCAGGCTGAGGCTGCGATCGCGCTTGTGGCGCTTCACCAAACGGTTGAACAGAATGGGATGGCATTCGGCGGTATTGGTGCCGATCAGCACCACACAGTCGGCCAGGTCCAGGTCTTCATAGCAGCAGGGCGGGCCATCGGCCCCAAAGCTGAGGCTGTAGGCACTCACCGCCGATGACATGCAAAGGCGAGAGTTGGTGTCAAAGTTGTTGGTACCCAGGCAGCCCTTTACCAGTTTCTGAGCGATATAGTAGTCCTCCGTTTGCAGTTGCCCCGAACCGTACATGCAGAAGGCATCGGCTCCCTGCTGCTCAACTACACGCTGGAGGCGCCCTACCAGTAAGTCCAGGGCGCTGTCCCAGTCGATGGGGCGAAAGGGTTGGTCCAGGCGCTCCCTGAACAGGGGGGTGGTTAGCCGGTCTTGGTGCAGGGCCTCGGCCACCGTTGCCCCCTTCACACAGACCATGCCCTGACTGGAGGGGTGCAGGCGATCGCCCCGCACCTGCCAGCTATCCGCCTGGTTATCTTTGCTCGGTAAGACCTCCAAACCGCACCCCACCCCACAGTAGGGGCAAAGACTTTTGTGGGAAGGCGGCGGGCTAACCATAGTTCGATTGGCACCCCAGATCAGGGGGATGGGGTCAGGACTTTGCCACCCTAGGGGCTGGGGGAGAGGGAATTTTGTGGTCTCTGATACGGAAAGCCCGGGCCTATGGAGAAATCGGGATGGCTCCATGCGATCGCCGCAACCCCCCACCCCCAGGCCCAGGTCCGCTGGTCTAGACTGGAGAAAAAAATTGGTTCTCATCCAGTTGGCCTGCTGCTAATTGGCCGGTATGACCACGGTTCCTACCATGCCCCCCTTGCCCCCCACTGCCCCGGGTCACCCTCGCCTATGACCCCTACCCCCCTATCCACCCTGATCAACCGACTGGAGGTGGGCAGTTTCCAGGACCGCTGGGAAGTAGCCAGGCTGCTACCCAGCTATGGGGAGGCGGTTTTACCCCACTTTCTGGAGCTGCTGCAGGACGAGGACAGCGATGGGGAATTGCGTTGGTTTCTGACCCGGATTTTGGCGGAGATGCCCAGTCAGGCCACGGTCTCCGCCTTGCTGGGGCTGGTGAACCGCACCGCCGACGGTGACCTGGCTGGGGCCGCCATGGGAGCCCTGGGCCACTCTGGTGCAGCGGGGTTGGGGGCGCTGGCGAGTCTCCTGTCTAGCCCTAATCACCAGGTGATTGCCGCCCAGACCCTGGCCCATAGCGGTCACCCCGCCAGTCTCCCCCCCCTGCTTGACCTGGCCAGACATCAGGACCCTGCCCTCCGGGCCCTGGCGCTGGAGGGTCTGGGGTTGCTGGCCGACCCCCGGGCGGTGCCGCCGCTGCTGGCGGCCCTGGCGGATGAGGTGGCGGCGGTTAGACGACAGGCGGCCCTGGGTCTGACGACGGTGATGCCCCTGATCGAACCCCAGCGTTGCCTTGAGAGCCTGCGCCCCCTGCTGGCGGATCCCCATCTGCCGGTGGCCCAGGCCGCTGCCCAAACCCTGGGACACCTGGCTCCCCCCCTGGCGATCGCCGCCCTGGCCCCGCTGTTGGCCACCCCCCTCACCCCCGAACCCCTGCAGAAAACTACCTTGCAAGCCCTGGCCTGGGGCCCATCCCATGGGGCGTTAGAGCTTTGGCAGAATCTCTGGCCCCAGGCCAGCCCAGCCCGCCGGTTGGATCTAATTGCCGCCCTGGAGGGTTGGACCGATCCGCCCTGGGTTGGGCCGGTGGGGGATCTGCTCCGGGGCTGGTTGCTGGGGTTGGGGCAGCCCGATCCTGACCCTAACCTTCCCCAGAAACGGGCCATCGCCCTGGCCCTGGGCCGTCTCCAGGTGGCCCAGGCGATTCCCCTACTGCGGCCCCTGTGCCATCACCCCGACCCTGCCCTGGCCCTCCACGCCAGCGCCGCCCTGCGGCTGCTCGGGCAAGAAATGGCATAGAGGATACAAAATAAGATGAATCCTTTGTTATATGGTGAGCCAACCCAATTGGCTCAGGCCCTGTCACCGCTTGCCTCTATGCGCCTAGAACAGTTAGAAGCCTTCCTATCGATTATCGAGACGGGGAGTTTTCAGGCGGCGGCCCAACGCTGCGGCGTCACCCAGTCCACCATTAGTCGGCAGATCCAGACCCTGGAGGCCGAACTTCAAGCGGTTTTGTTGCACCGACAGGCCCAGGCTAAGGTGACGGTGGCTGGGGCGGCGCTGTTGCCCCGGGCCCGACGGATCTGTCAAGATTGGCAACTGGCCACCACCGAAATTCGGGAGCTGATGGCGGGGAAACAACCGGAGATCTGCCTGGCGGCGATCCATTCCGTGGCGGCCTACCTGTTACCCCCGGTGTTGCAGAGGTTTTATCAAGACCATCCTGAGGTGCAGTTGCGGGTCACCGCCCTGGGCAGCGATCGGGCCCTTAAAGTATTGCGGGATGGGCTGGTGGATATGGCCATTGTGATGGACAATCCCCGGCTCACCACCAGCCCTGAGATGGTGGTGCAGCCCCTCTACGAGGAGCCTGTGCAGATTTTAATGGCGGCCCACCACCCCCTCACCCAGTTTACCCAGGTGCCCTGGGGGGTCCTGGCCACCTACCCCCAGGTGGTTTTTAAGGATGGCTATGGTATGCAACGGTTGGTACAGGACCAGTTTGAGCGCCATGGCGGTACCCTGCAGGTGGCCCTGGAGTTGAATACCCTGGATGCCTTCCGGGGGGTGGTGCGGCAGGGGGAGTGGGTAGCCCTGTTGCCCCAGTCCGCCCTGCTGGAGATGGGGGCCGATCCGGCCCTGGCGATTCGGTCCAGCGCCGATCCGGCCCTCACCCGGCGGGTGGTGCTGGTCACCACCCGCGATCGCCTCACCATTCCCCCCCTGCTCCACCTCAGTCAACTGGTGCACCAGCAAATCGATCATCGCTTCCCTCCCCCTGAGCCCCGCCCCCATGAGTCAAGTCTTTCGAGAACTGCTGAAGAAAGTCGGTAGTGGCAGCCATACCGCCAAGTCCCTGAGCCGGGCGGAGGCGGCGGAGGCCGGTCGCCTGCTGCTCACCCAGGCGGCTACCCCGGCCCAAATCGGCGCTTTTCTAATTGCCCACCGGATCAAGCGCCCCACCCCGGAGGAACTGGCGGGTCTTCTGGATGCCTACGCCGATTTAGGCCCCCGCCTACCCCCCCTCACCAGCCCCCAACCCCTGGCGGTGCTGGGCTGCCCCTACGATGGCCGCACCCGCACCGCCCCCGTCACCGTGATTACCGCCCTATTGCTGGCGGTGGCGGGGGTGCCGGTGTTATTGCACGGCGGCGATCGCATGCCCACTAAGGCCGGTCTACCCCTGATCGATATCTGGCGCCACTGGCAACTACCCCTGGATCGCCTCAGCCTGGACCAGGTCCATGGCCTGCTGCAGCAAACCAACCTGGGCTTTCTCTACCTGCCCCGCCACTTCCCCCAGGCGGCGGCCCTGGTGCCCTACCGGGAGGAGATTGGTAAGCGTCCTCCCCTGGCCACGGTGGAGCTGCTCTGGTGTCCCTTCGCCGGCCCGGCCCATCTGATTAGTGGGTTTGTCCATCCCCCTACGGAAACCGTAGCCCTGGCCGCCCTGGCCCTGCGGGGCACTGCTCTCGTCACCACCGTGAAGGGGCTGGAGGGCGGGGTGGATCTGCCCCGTTCCCGCACCGCCATCATCGGGCTGCGGGAGTCGGATGGCTCCTGGCAACGGTTGCTGCTCCATCCCCAAGATTACGGCTTTAGCCGCGAAGACCCGCCCCTGGTGACGGAGTCGGCCTACCTGGACTCCTTGACCGCCCTACTCCAGGGTGACACCGGGGCCCTCTACGACTCAGCGGTGTGGAACGGTGGTTTTTATCTTTGGCGCCTGGGGGGGTGTGATTCCCTAGAGCAGGGCCTTAGCAAAGCCCGTCGTCTGATCGGGGAGGGGTATCTGCTGGCCCACCTGGATCGGCTGCGTCAGGCTGTTGCCACCCTGGCCTAGGGGTGGGCCTGGCGGCGAAATAGGAAGTCCAGGGCGTAGTTGCGCAGGTCGTAGTATTCCGGTTGCTCCATCAGCCGCGATCGCTGCCGTGGCCGTCCGAAGGGCAGCTCCAGTACCTCGCCAATCTGAGCCCCCGGGCCATTGGTCATCATGACGATGCGATCGGCCAAAAACAGGGCCTCATCGATGTCGTGGGTGATCATCATCACCGTAATTTGGTGGTCCTGCCAGATTTTCAGCAGTTGCTCCTGCAACTCCTCCCGGGTAATCGGGTCAAGGGCGCCAAAGGGTTCATCCAGGATCAGCACCTGGGGCCGCAGGGCCAGGGCCCGGGCGATACAAACCCGTTGCTTCATGCCACCGGAGAGGGCCGCCGGTTTTTTATGGGCCGCCTCCGCCAGCCCCACCAGCTCCAGGTGTGCCATGACGATCTGTTTTTTAGCGGCGGCGGCATAGCCAGGAAAGACCGCCTCCACCCCCAGGTAGATGTTTTCGTAGGCCGTCAGCCAGGGCAACAGGGCGTAGTTTTGGAACACCACCATGCGATCGGGGCCTGGGGCCTGGATCGGTTCAGACCGTAGGCGTACCTGCCCCTGGGTGGGCTGGCGGAAGCCCGCCACCATATCCAGTAGGGTGGATTTGCCGCAGCCCGAGTGACCAATCACACAGACAAACTCACCTTCCTGGATAGTCAGGTTAATCCCCTCCAGGACGCTGTAGTCACCGGTGGGGGTGGGGTAAACCTTAGACAGGTTGTCGAACACCAAAAAGGGTTCGGCACTCAAGTTAGCGGTGGGAGAGGGGGTAGGGGAGTTTAACACAGGCATAGGGAAGGAAGGTAGGGGGGCAGGCTGGGGAGGGGGCCTCACACCAGGATTTCGGCAATTTGCAGATCCCGTTTGATGGTTAGCTGCTCCAGGTAGGCCAGGGGATGGTCGGGGTCAAAGGGGGTGCCGTCAAACAACTGCAGGCTATGGCGATCGCGGCCCGTACCCGGCAACCCCAGTTCGCGGGCCGCCTGACCAAAGATGTCGATGCGGTTGACCCGTTCACTAATCTCCAGCCAGTTGCGGGGAAAGGCCGCCATGCCCCAGCGGGCCATTTGAGTGAGAATCCAGAGACTGGCAATGGCATCGGGGCAGTTGGTTTTGCCGTTAAAAAATTGGGTGTAGTTGGGGATCACCTGGGGCTCCCGGCCATCCCCCCGGGGGTAGGCATCGATCCAACCCGGGCGGGTGTAGACCGGGTCAGATCCCAGGTACTCGGGTCGACAGAGCCACCCCAAAATTTCCTCCCGGTGCAGGGGGTCGGCGCAGTACTCACAGGCCTCCAGGAGAGCCTTGACCAGGGCCAGATGGGTTTGGGGATACTCTTCCGCCCAGGTTTCCCTGACCCCCAGCAGTTTTTCAACGTGGCCCGGCCAGAGATCGTGGTCCGTGGCCAGCACCACCCCGATGCCCTCGTATACCGCCCGGGAGTTCCAGGGTTCCCCCACACAGTAGCCATCGATCGCCCCCGATCGCAGGGTGGAGACCATCTGGGGGGGAGGAATCATGGTGACGGTGACATCCCGGTCGGGGTCAATGCCGCCGCTGGCCAACCAGTGGCGCAGTAGCAGGTTCTGCATTGAAGCAGGATGCACCGCCGCCAGGGTGTGCACCTGGTCGGGGCGGTGGGCCAGGGCCGCTTTAAAGTCCGCCAGGCTCCGCACCCCGGCGTCGTAGAGCTGGCGGTTGAGGGTAATGGCGTTGCCACCCCGGCTCAGGGTAAGGGCGCTGATCACCGGCACCGAGGCCGATCGCCCCAGCCCCAGGGTGAGGCCCAGGGGCATGCCCGCCACCATCATGGCGGCATCCAGCCGGCCACGGGTGACCCCATCGGCGATCGCCCCCCAGCTGGGTTCCCGGTTGAGGGTGACCTGGCTCAGACCGTGGGCCTCAAACAGCCCCAGTTCCTTAGCCACCACCAGGGGGGCACAGTCGGTCAGGGGAATGAAGCCCAGCTCCAGATTCACCTTCTCCAGGCCGTTGGCCGCCACCACCGCCGCCGGTTTGGCCTGGTGCTGTTTGGTGCGCTTCTGCTGGTTCAAAAAATAGACAATTTCATTGCGCAGACTGTAGTAGTTGGGGTGTTTCACCACCTCCAGGTGTTCCCGGGGGCGGGGGAAGGGCACCTCAATAATTTGACCAATGTGGGCGGCGGGGCCATTGGTCATCAGCACGATCCGGTCCGCCAGCAGCAGGGCTTCGTCCACATCGTGGGTGACCATCACACAGGTGACCTCATGCTCCTGGCAAATTTTCATTAACTGCTCCTGCAGCCCCCCCCGGGTGAGGGCATCGAGGGCCCCGAAGGGTTCGTCCAGCAGCAGCAGCTTGGGTCGGATGGCCAGGGCCCGGGCGATGGCCACCCGCTGTTTCATCCCCCCGGAAATCTGACCAGGCCGTTTGTGGGCCGCCCTTTCCAGCCCCACCACCTGCAGGTGGTGATCGATCAGGCGATCGCGCACCGCCTGGGGATGCTGCTTCATCACCTGGTCCACCGCCAGGGCAACGTTCTGGCGCACCGTCAGCCAGGGCAGTAGGGAATAGTTTTGAAACACCACCATGCGATCGGGCCCCGGCTCGGTGACCTGGCGCCCCTCTAAAATAATGCCGCCGCTGCTGGGTTGATCAAGACCGGCCAGGATATTCAGCAGGGTGGACTTGCCGCACCCGGAGTGCCCCACCAGACAGACAAATTCCCCCTGGCGGATAGGGAGCTCAATATTGTTGAGGGCAACGTATTCCCCTCCCCCCGGCAGGGGAAAGCGACGATCAACGTGGTCAACTTCAAGAAAGACGGTCATGGCGGTTATTACTCAGGGGACATCACTCAAGGCAGGAAAGGGCTAGGGCTGATCTTCTGGCGGCAATACCAGGCGGCTGACGAAGACGATCAGGCGGTCTAGCAACAGACCCACCAGGCCAACGTAAACAATGGCGATGATAATGTCACTGACGCGGGAGCTGTTCCAGGCATCCCAGATGAAAAAGCCGATACCAACCCCGCCAATTAACATTTCAGCGGCAACAATAGCCAGCCAGGAAAGGCCAATGCCGATGCGCAGACCGGTGAAGATGTAGGGAACCGTGGCGGGAAATAGCACCTTAAAGAAGTACACCGGTTTGGAGAGGCGCAGCACCCGGGCCACGTTGGTGTAATCCTGGGGGATTTGCCTGACCCCTTCGGTGGTGTTAATGATGATCGGCCAGATGGCGGTAATGAAAATCACGAAAATAGCCGATGGGTTGGCCTTCTGAAAGGCCGCCGGGGAAATCGGCAACCAGGCCAGGGGCGGGATGGTACGCAACACCTGGAAGATTGGGTCAAGGGCCTGGTACATGAGGCGATTGGTGCCCACCAAAATACCCAGGCCGATACCCACCAGGGCCGCCAGGGTAAAGCCCAGGGCGACCCGCTGCAGGCTGGTTAGCACCTGCCAGAATAGGCCCTTATCGGTGCCGCCGTAGTCAAAGAAGGGGTTGACAATCAGCTCCCAGGTTTCTGTCACCGTACGCACAGGGGTAGGCAGGGTGGCGCCGGGGGCCATGGTGAATACCTGCCATAGGGCCAGGAAAATCAGCAGGGCGATCGCCGGTGGAATTATCGCCTGCAAGCTCTGCCCTAGGGGGGTTAGCCAGCGGGGGGAACGGCGGAGGTTAAGGGGGGCAGTCATAGGGCTAGGGGGAATAACGAAGGAGCAAGAGCAACTATCAAGAATCAGATTTCCCGTCCTTAACCCTGGGATGAAGGACGGGAGCAGGATTTACACCCGCTTGATTTTCAAACTGCTCAGGTAGGCACTGGGGTTTTCTGGGTCAAACTTAATGCCATCGAAGAAGGTTTCCACCCCTCGGGAGGGGCTTTTGGGAATCATCGCCTCCTGGCCCAGGGCCTTGGCAGCGTCCCGCCACAGGTCTTCCCGGTTGACCGCCTCCACCAGGGCCTTGGTGTCGGTTTCCGCCGGCAGTTTGCCCCAGCGAATGTTTTCCGTCAGGAACCATAGGTCGTGGCTCTTGAAGGGGTAGGAGGCGTAGTCATCCCAGTATTTTTGTTGCAGATCGGGGAGTTCCTCCACCCGGCCGGTGCCGAAGTCAAACTTGCCTAGGGAACGGTCGATGATGTCTTCAAAGGGCACGTTAAACCAGGCCCGTTGGGAGAGAATCTGGCACATCTCCTCCTTGTTCTCCGGCTGGTTACACCACATCGCCCCTTCCATGACCCCCATCAGTAGCGCCTGGGTGGCCTTAGGGTTTTTATCTACCCAGTCGGCCCGCATACCCAGGGCTTTTTCCGGGTGGTCCTTCCATAGTTCACCGGTGGTAAGGGCGTTGTAGCCAATTTTTTGGTTCACCGTTTGCAGGGGCCAGGGTTCCCCCACACAGAAAGTATCCATATTCCCCACCTTAACGTTGGCCACCATCTGGGGCGGGGGCACCACAATGGTGGAGATGTCCTTGTCGGGGTCAATGCCCCCCGCCGCCAGCCAGTAGCGGATCCACATGTCGTGGGTGCCGCCGGGGAAGGTCATCGCCGCCTTGATCTCCTTGCCGGCGGCCTTGCGCTTTTCAAAGACGGATTTCAGCGGGCTACTATCCACCCCGATCTTTAAATCCAGGTAGTCGTTGGCTAGGCAAATACCCTGGCCGTTGGTATTTAACCGGGCCAGGATATACATGGGCACCTTCTTACCATCGGTGACAATCCCCTGGGAAATCAGGTAGGGCATGGGGGTGAGGATGTGGGCCCCGTCAATGCCGCCACCGGCGGACCCCAGCACCAGGTTGTCCCGGGTGGTACCCCAGGAGGCCTGCTTTTCCACCGACACCTCGGTCATGCCGTACTTGGCAAAGAATCCCTTTTCCTTGGCGATGATCACGGGGGCGGAATCGGTCAGGGCAATAAAGCCCAACCTGGCGGTGGGGGTTTCGGGGGCATCCCCGCCGCTGACCGGTGCTGCTGGACTGGTGGTGGAGGTCTTAGCCTGATCAGAGCCCCCCTGGCCACAGCCGTGGAGTAAAGCTGCACCGGTGGCGGCGGCGGCGGCGGTGATCAAGAACTTACGACGGTTAATACGGGTCATGGGATGATTTTCTCCATCAAGGATTTGGATTCAACGTTATGGGTTGGGTGAGTAAGCTTGGGGCAGTCCTCGCCCCCTGAATGGAGGCGATCTGCCCCTAAACCAGAGGGAAAACGCCGATCATGTAGCCCCCGCTGGTGCCCCTGGGTAGCACCCCTGGGTAGCAATCTGAGGACCTAGCCAGGATCCGGCGGCTTGGGCATGGCACCAAAGTGGGTGATCAGCAAACCTTCCAGGACCTCCAGCAGGTCATCACAGGGGATGGACTTCTGCACACAGGTACCCAGTTGGGCTTCCTTGCCCACCTTGCCCCCCATGTAAATGTCCACCCCCTCCACCATGCGGCCATCCTTGCGGGCTTTGGTGCCCATCAGGCCGATGTCCGCCACCTGGGGTTGACCGCAGGAGTTAGGGCAACCGGTCCAGTGGATGCGTACGGGCTGGGGGAGGGTGAGGCGGTCATCCAGCGATCGCGCTAACTCCAGGGCCCGTTGTTTGGTTTCCACCAGGGCTAAGTTGCAAAACTGGGCCCCAGTGCAGGACACCAGCGATCGCACCAGCGGGTTAGGGTCCAGGGTAAACGTCTGTAGCAGGGGCTCCTGCAACAGCGCCCCCAGGCGAGAACTGGGGACGTGGGGAATAATCACGTTTTGCTCCACGGTGAGCCGTAGTTCACTCTCCCCGTAGACATCCGCCAGACGAGCCAGGTCCAGCATGGCGGCGGCGGTGAGGCGCCCCACCGGCACGTGCAGACCGACAAAGTGGAGACCGGACTGTTTCTGGGGATAGATCCCAATGTGGTCCCGTTTATCCCAGTCCACCTCGTCCCGGTCGGCGGCCCTCAGTAGGGGCTGACCGTAGGCGGTCTCCACCGCCGTCCGAAATCGATCCAACCCCCACTCATCAATCAACCACATCAGCCGCGCTTGCTGGCGATTGGCCCGCAGCCCATGGTCTCGATAAACCTCTAGAATGGCTCGGCAGAGTTGCACCACCGCCTGGTCCGGGGGCACCCAGGCATCCAGGGGAAGGGCGGCGGCACAGCGCCGGGCGGAAAAGAACCCCCCCACCAGCACATTAAAGCCCAAGTGGCCCTCTCGGTAGGCCGGCACAAAGGCAATGTCGTTGATCTCCGCGTGGACCGAATTATCCCGTCCCCCCTCAATGGCAATGTTGAATTTACGGGGTAGGTTAGTAAATTCCGGGTTGCCGGCTCCATTACTGGTGATCATGTCCTGCACCAACCGCACCAGCCCGCGGGTGTCGATCAGTTCGCTGGCATCAATGCCAGCCACCGGCGAGGCGGTGATGTTGCGGACATTGTCCATGCCGGACTGCACCGAGGTCAGGCCCACCGCCTCGAAACGCCGGAAAATATCCGGTATGTCCTCGAGACGCAGGCCCCGCAATTGCAGATTTTGGCGGGTGGTAATGTCGGCACTACCCTCGTCGCCATAGCGTTGAACCACCTCCCCTAGCAGCCGCATTTTTTGACTGGAGAGAACTCCGCTGGGCAGCCGCAGCCGCACCATAAACCGGCCGGGGGTGACGGGACGGAAGAAAATACCCAGCCACTTTAAACGATGGGTTAGGTCGGTTTCTTCCACCGATTCCCAGCCGATTTGGGCAAAGTGTTCTAGCTCCGCCTTAACCGCCAGACCGTCTTTTTCCGCCTTAAATTTCTCAAACTTATTCAATTTTGAACTGGTTTCCACCATAGAAACGGTACCGGAATCATGGTTCGGGCATGAATAGCTAGACTGAATACTGGATTCAGCCTTAGGGATTGTTTGCAAAGGCTTATCCTAGGTTTAGTTCGTCACCAGGAAGCTGCAAAAACCTTGCATTTCGAGGAGGTTATCCTACTCCATAGGTATGAGCTAAGACCCTGTTTGACTGTTTGAACAATCTCTCTCCGGGGTGATTTGACTAGAACCCAGGCAAAACCTTGCCAATAACCCATAAAAAACAACTTAGAAACCTGAATTTCATCAGGAGAGTATCCCTTCCCTTAACGGGGATTTTGTATAGGCAAGTACATAGGGCTGGAGGTTAAAGACTTTTTGCAATCGGTTGATGCGATCGCTGCATGGTCAGCCCAATGCCATCAGGATCCCTACGGCTGTAGCTATTGAGATCAGAGGTTGTTTGGAAAGCCAGAGAGGGTCCCAAGGATAATACCCTCATAGAAACAAACCCCTATGGGAAATGCCATGGATAACCCACCCCTAACACCGGTCACCGCTCTGATCCTGGCGGGGGGGCGGAGTTCTCGCATGGGCACCGACAAAGCCCTGGTGCGGTGGCGGGGCGTACCCCTATTGCAGCGGGTAGTGTCGGTGGCCTTACAGTGCTGCGATCAAGTGGCGATTTTAACCCCCTGGCCCGATCGCTATCGGTCGGTGTTGCCGGAGGGCGATCGCTACACCTGGCTGGTGGAAACCCAACCCCATGGCGGCCCCCTGGTGGCCCTCACCCAGGGGCTAGACCAGCTAGCTAGCCCCTGGGTGCTCCTACTGGCCTGTGACTTACCCCAGCTTTGCCCCCTCACCCTCCATCAATGGCGAGGCCAGCTACCCAGCCTGCCCTCCTCCACTCTGGCCCTGGTGCCCCACCAACCCCAGGGATGGGAGCCCCTCTGTGGTTTCTACCGGCGATCGGCCCAGGCCTCCCTGCAAACCTTCCAGGCCGATGGAGGGCGATCTTTTCAGGCCTGGCTAGACCAGTCACCGGTGGTGGCCATTGAATTTAGTACTCCCAGCCCCATCGCGACTATGCTCCTCAACTGCAATCACCCAACTCAAGGGGAGATGGGCACGGAAGCTATGGGGGCGGGGCCAGTTAGGCCGCCAGAACTTGGTAACGGCTGCGGAGAATCAACCCTGGCCCCGCAGGCGATAGCCCAGACCGTGGACGGTTTCAATCAGATTACTGGGGGCGCCAGCGGCCTTTAACTTGGCCCGTAGGGTCTTGATGTAGGTCTTGATGGTGACTTCCTCCACCAGGTCCTGGTCATGCCAAACCTGATCAATCAGTGCCGCCCGGCTCAACACCCGATTGCCACAGCGTAACAGGGCCTCCATCAAGGCAAATTCCTTGGGGGTGAGGCGCAGGCTGGTGCGACCGTAGAAAACTTCATAGCTGTCTGGGTTGAGGCTGAGATCACCCCACCGTAGGGTGAAGCACCCCCGCCCCTGGCCCCGTCGCAGCAGGGCCCGAATCTGGGCTAACAGCTCAGACAGGTCAAAGGGCTTTACCATATAGGCATCGGCCCCGGCATCCAAGCCCCTCACCTTATCCAGGGTGGTGTCGCGGGCGGTCAACATCAAAACCGGCCAGTGGTAGCCATAGTCCCGCAATTGCTGACAGAGGGACAGGCCATCCCGTTTGGGCAGGGTTACATCCATCAACACCAGGTCATAGTCAAAAACCTGGGCCTGACTCCAGGCGGTCTCGCCGTCCTTCACCGCATCAACGGTGTAACGCTGGGCCACCAGCACCTCCCGCAGGGAAAGGGATAGCTGTAGGTCGTCTTCTACCAAAAGAATGCGCATCGCCTCAACCAGGATGGCGTGAACAGCATGACTGACGTGGGCTCGAGATGACCAGAGACTGATCGGGGGCTAGCCCTGTCCTATGGACCTGCTTGCCCCCTCAATGTCCCCGAGTCTTTAACTAGGGTATAGTCATCGCCCTCAGTCTTTTGTAGTCATTGTTTCAAGATTATCCAGCGGGCGTTGGTTTTACTAGGGTAGGCCCCTGAGCCTTGGCAAGCCATCAAGGCTGCTGCCATTGTGCTGTGCTGTCGGGTTGATTAGCCTTCGTGACTTCCCTGGGCCCGGCTCTGCTGGGGGAAATGACCTAGGGACGTAGCTCGCAGTTGTCAGGGTAAGGTTCTAGACGGTCAGAGAAACTCCCAGGTGCTGTAAATGGCAGCCTGGCCGTAGTCAGCCCCCTGCCCATCCACCAAGTTCCAGACCGTCACATCCTGAATACGAAACCGCCGACCGCCTTTAGCGATGCGGACACCGCTGTAGTGCCGGATATACCCCTGGCGAGTCACCTGGGCCAGCAGCTCAGCTCGCTCCGCCTGGTTGGGGGGCTCGGCGGATTGGCGAGAGGGCAGACAGGTAAACTCTAACCAGGACATTTCGAACAGGTCAAGGGCCGCCTGATTACCGTAGTTAAAAATCGGGTCGGGCCCGACCCCGTGGGACACTACCACGTAGGCAGCCCTGTGGATCAGCAGGGCTGCCTCGACAGGGCTGAGGCGAGGGTCCACCAAGTCTTGCCCCAGCAAATTGCGAAAGCTACGGCGTAGGCAGTTGATGTGATCAACGCAGTAACCATTGGCGGGGGCGGGGGACGGTAGGACCATGGACTGGATTAATCTAGATAACCCATCAGGACCGCCGCCGGTGGGTCGATGACATCATTGGGAGCGATGGGGCGATCGCCGGGCAAGACATGCAGGTCGGCAATGGGCAAGGTGCTAACGGCGATGGGGCGATGCCCGGGTAGGGTATCGGTGTTGGCCACCTCAAAGGTGTTGGCGGCGATGGGGCGATCCCCAGACCGGTCGAGGCTGCCCACCACCTGGAAGGTACTCAGGGCAATAGGGCGGTGGTTGGGCAAGGTGTCGCTTTCCACCAGGCGGGTGTTATCCTCCAGGACGATCACCGCGCCGTGGCCC
>JBEIUS010000198.1:0-5089 GCA_040374235.1 Leptolyngbya sp.
AGACATCATCGCCATTCTTGGTTTAGACGAATTGTCTGAAGATGATCGTCTGGTGGTCGCTCGAGCTCGGAAGATTGAACGCTTCCTCTCCCAGCCTTTCTTCGTGGCGGAAATATTTACAGGCTCGCCTGGTAAATATGTGACCCTGGAGGACAGCATTATAGGCTTCAACATGATTCTGTCCGGCAAGTTGGATGCTATTCCAGAACAGTGCTTCTACCTCAAGGGAGGCATTGAAGAGGTGCTGGAGGCGGCTGAAAAACTCAAGTCGGCCAACTAATCTCCCGTCGAGGAGGCCAAGCCTTGGCTATAACAGGTTGGCCTTCTTCACCTCTTTCGTTAGTTAATCTATTCCTTTCTCTTTATGGCCTTAACAGTTCGCGTAATTTCCCCAGGCAAAACCGTCTGGGATGCCGAAGCTGAGGAGGTCGTCCTCCCTAGCACCACCGGTCAACTGGGTATTTTGGCCGGTCATGCCCCCCTACTGACTGCCCTGGACATTGGGGTGATGCGGGTAAGGGCAGATAAAACCTGGTATCCCATTGCCCTGACAGGGCGCGGGTTTGCCGAGGTTGAGCGAAACGAAGTGATCATTTTAGTGAATGGCGCCGAGCGGGGTGAAACCATTGATCAGGGTACCGCCCGCACCGCGTATGACGAGGCCGAACAGCACCTGAACCAGGTCAACCCTGAGGATAAACAGGCTCTGATCCAGGCCACCCAGGCGATGAAGCGAGCACGGGCTAAGCTACAGGCCGCTGAGGCGGTAAAATAGTTCGGTTGTAGTAAATAAGAGCCCCATGGTCAGATTGACCATGGGGCTCTTTAAGTTTATTCCTCCCAATCGCAAGGAAGCATTTTAAAGCTCTCACCAACCACGCGAGACACATCTAGTCTGGCACAGTCATGAGCTACCGCTAAAGGTGACCTCCGGAAACCGAGCTTGGGCTTCATTTAAGGATTTTCCCTTGCCCTCTTCCTGCCAGTAGTTGATAATTTCGGTGGCCTTATTGAGGATTTCCACCTGTTCCTCTTCCTCAATCCAGGACTTACTCTCTAACTCGGTTTTCATTTCCTCCCAGGCATCGTTGCGGGGCCAGAAAAAGTAGGAGGTGAGGGGGCTGGTGCCCTTACCTACCACCTGATCCACCGCCAGGGCTACGTCATTTTCTAGCCAGAGTACCTTTAAGACAAATCTGGACAACTAGACCTCCGGGGAACTTCTCAAAATACTACAGTTTACAATCATATCATTTCACTCCCATAGGATGATGAAGCTAATGGTTTCTCCCCTGGCAATGCTGATTTTTGATATAGATGGTGTGTTGCGGGATGTCAGTAACTCCTACCGACGGGCCCTGGCGGATACGGTGGAGCAGTTCACCAACGGCGGTTACCGCCCTTCACCGGAGGAAATTGATAGCCTCAAGGCAGAGGGACTATGGAATAACGATTGGGAAGGGTCCCAGGAGTTAATTTATCGTTACTTCGAAACCTGTGGGCGCGATCGCACCGTTCTGAATCTGGACTACGAGGAGATCGTCGCCTTTTTCCAGAGCCGGTATCGGGGCAGTAACCAGAGCCACCCCGATGGCTGGGACGGCTACATCACCCAGGAACCCCTATTGGTAAGTCCGGCCTACTTTGAGCAGCTCAGCGCCAGTCAGGTACCCTGGGGTTTCTTCAGCGGTGCCACCCGCGGATCGGCCCAGTACGTTTTGGAGCGTCGCCTAGGGCTACAGGATCCGGTGCTGGTAGCGATGGAGGATGGACCGGGGAAACCCGACCCCACTGGCCTATTTGAGGTGGTGGAGGTACTCACCCATCGGCATCAGCTTGACCCTGCTCTGCCGGTCCTCTACGCCGGTGACACGGTGGCGGATATGCAAACCCTGGTGGAGGCCCGGAGCCAAAGCCCAGGCCGGACCTGGATCGGGGTAGGGGTCTTACCGCCCCACGTGGTGGCCAGGGATGGGGAGTATCGTCAGAACTATGATCAGCGGCTCAGGGCAGCGGGGGCTGAGGTGGTAGTACCGGTGATTACCAGCCTCACCATCGCCGCCATTCAACCACTACTGGCCTAGTTTACCGACAGGGCTATCGCTGGAGCCTTAGTACTGAGTTGGGCCAGTACGGCGTTGATGTTGGCCTTGGCGTCGCCAAAGAACATCAGGGTATTATCCCGATAAAATAAGGGATTATCGACACCGGCATAGCCCACCGATAGGCTGCGTTTCACCACCACCACCGTATCCGCCTTCCACACCTCCATGACGGGCATGCCGGCGATCGCACTGCCAGGGTCATCCTGGGCGCTGGGGTTGACCGTGTCGTTGGCGCCAATCACCAGCACCACATCCACGCCGGGGAAGTCATCGTTAATCTCCTCCATCTCCAGCACAATATCGTAGGGTACGTTGGCCTCCGCCAGCAGCACATTCATGTGACCAGGCATACGGCCCGCCACCGGGTGAATGCCAAAGCGCACCTGCTTACCCTGGACCCGTAGCAGGCGGGTAATTTCTGCCACGGCGTGCTGGGCCTGGGCCACCGCCATACCGTAGCCCGGGACGATCACCACACTCTGGGCATTGTGCAGGCGGTCCACCACCTCCGTGGGGTTGGTAGCGGTGGCCTCAGCGCTGCTATGGCTTTTCTGGGGGCTGAGGCTGGTTCCTTCCCCAAACCCCCCCAACAGCACATTCAGAAAGGATCGGTTCATACCCTTGCACATAATGTAGCTGAGGATAGCGCCGCTACTGCCTACCAGGGCACCGGTGATGATCAACAGATCGTTGTTGAGCATAAAACCCGCCGCCGCCGAGGCCAACCCTGAATAGCTATTCAGCAGGGAAATCACCACCGCCATGTCGGCCCCACCGATGGCCAGCACAATCACCACACCAAACACACCGGAGATCAGGGTAAGGGCCCCCAGCAGCCATAGGCCGCCGCTACCGGTGGCGGTCATAAAGGGCCAGGCCAGCACCACCATGGCCACCAGCATGGCGATGGTAAAGAAGTGGCGAGCCGGCAGCAGCACCGCCCGGCTGGGCAGCAGGGCCTGGAGCTTACCCACCGCCACCAGGGAACCGGTGAAGGTGACCATGCCAATGAAGACCCCCAGATAGATCTCCACCCGGTGGATGGTTTCCTCCATACCCACCGCCGCAGTACTGGGCTGCAGGTACTCAGCAAACCCCACCAGCACCGCCGCCAGGCCCACAAAGCTATTCAACAGGGCCACCATTTCCGGCATGGCGGTCATCGCCACCCGGGAGGCGGCCACCACCCCCACCAGCACCCCCAGGCCGATGGAGCCCAGTTGGATGGGGTAGCCCTGACTAACCAGGGCAGTGGCTAGAAAGGCCACCGCCATGCCCAACACCCCCAGCAGGTTGCCCCGCTTGGCGGTGTCCTGGCTGGCTAAACCACTGAGGCTGAGGATAAAGAGCACACTGGCGGCAATGTAGGCGGTGCTAACGAAGGTATTGGTCATAACAAGGGAAATAAAAGGAAAGGATGAGGGGATCTGGGGTGGCCACTTAGCGGTGGAACATATTAAGCATGCGTTGGGAGACCATGAAACCACCAGCGATGTTAACGGTGCCGAGGAAGAGGGCCAGGGCCCCCAGCACGGTCATAGGGGCAGTGATGTCATTGGAGATTTGGAGCATACCGCCAATGATAATGATGCCGCTAATGGCATTGGTGACGCTCATCAAGGGGGTGTGGAGAGCCGGGGTAACATCCCAAATTACCTTCCAGCCTAGGAAGCTGGCCAGAACAAAGACGGTGAAGTGGGTGAGGAAAGACTCGGGGGCCCAGAGGCCGATGGCGACAAAGATCACTCCGATCGCCCCCAGCCAGAACACCTGGGAACCCAGGCGAGCCGTCGGGGGAGGATCAGCGGCGATGGCAGCGGTGGGGGCAGTGGAGTTGCCAGGGACGATCGCCGGCGGCGGGGCAGGCCAGATCACCTGGCCCTGGTGAATCACGGTGGTGGCCCGGATCACCTCATCCTCCAGGTTAAGGGCAAAGGTCTCGCCCCCCCCCAGATCGGAGAGCAGGTGGTAAAGGTTATTGCCGTAGAGCTGGCTGGCCTGGGCCGCCATGCGGCTGGGCAAATCGGTAAGACCAATCAGGGTAACCCCCTGGTGGGTGACAATCTGCCCTGGCTGGGTGAGTTCACAGTTGCCCCCCTGTTCCGCCGCCAGGTCCACAACCACTGAGCCGGGCTGCATATTCTCCACCATCTCCCGGGTAATCAGGGTGGGGGCCGGCTTGCCCGGAATCAGGGCGGTGGTGATGATAATATCCACCTCCCGGGCCTGTTGGGCAAACAGGGCCATCTCCGCCGCAATGAAGGCGGGGCTCATCACCTTGGCGTAGCCCCCTTCACCACTGCCATCCTCCTCAAAGGTGAGCTCAAGGAACTCCGCCCCCATGCTCTGCACCTGCTCCTTCACCACCGGTCGGGTGTCGAAGGCCTTGACGATCGCCCCCAGACTGCGGGCCGTGCCGATGGCCGCCAGCCCCGCCACCCCGGCCCCAATCACCAGCACCCGGGCCGGGGGCATTTTACCAGCGGCGGTAATTTGGCCGGTAAAGCAGCGGCCAAACTGGTTAGCCGCCTCGATCACCGCCCGATAGCCCGCGATGTTCGCCATAGAGCTGAGGGCATCGAGTTTTTGAGCCCGGGTCAACCGGGGCACCGCATCCATGGCCAACACCGTCGCGCCCTGGTGGGCCAACTGCTGAAGTAAATCGGGGTTTTGAGCCGGCCAGATAAAGCTGATCAGGGTTTGATCGGGACGCAACAGATCGGCTTCCTGGCAGTTGAGGTGAGGATGCCATTGGGGGGCCCGCACCTTCAGAACAATGTCGGATCGATTCCAGAGAGGCTGGGGGCCGGGCACAATTTCAGCCCCCACTGCTTCGTAGGCGCTATCACTGAAACTGGCCCCCGCCCCCGCCTGGGTTTCCACCAGAACCTGGAAACCTAACTTTTGCAGCTTTTTGACGGTGTCGGGGGTGGCCGCCACCCGTTGTTCACCGCTAAACACCTCCCTGGCAATGCCCAGGGTTA
>JBEIUS010000142.1:0-9122 GCA_040374235.1 Leptolyngbya sp.
CTCGACGGCGGGTGGTTTTACCCTTGGATGCTTTGGCGTCTGCCTCATCATCATCTTCCTGAGCAATAAAGTTCTCATCCCCATCGGTATCCATCAATAGCTCGAGATCAACCTCGGGATCCATGGTTTCGAGCAAATGGTTTGCTTGGGTCATGCCGCGATCCTCATGCTCCTTAAATTCAAAACAAAAATTGCGATGAACAGACTAACTCATTCGAAAAGATACAGAGATGAACATAAACCCCATGGCCCAAGCTAGGACCAAAAGGCTCAGGAATAGATCACCCTAGGTAAGACCTAGGCCAAATCGTTAATCATCTCAGCCGTCTCCGCTCATGAGTTAAACCTCTGGGAATATCCCCAGCCTGCCAGGGTTAAAGGTAAAACATTGGTCTGGGTGGACCTCACTACCCACCAATAGATGATTACCGTCCCTCAACCTCTCTAAATTTTAACTGTAATTCTATGGGATGTACCACCCCCCTTGGCATTTATGCGGAATAGCTATAAGCACGGACAAACCTGGCGCCTAACCTGGCACTGATTCAAGTTGCCCAAATCTGGCCCCAGAGTGCGAAAATCTCCTACGGTTGCAGTCAGACATGGGGTGGCATGGCTCCGGGACAACCTAGGGGATTCTGGAGAAAAGCTTAAGCTAACGCCTTAGCCCAAATCTAAACAAGCGATTTTGGAAGCATCCCTAGGCCTGTGCTGAGTAGATAATAAGTTGACCTGTAGCGGTTTGTAGACCAGGGAAACGTGGTTCCCCAGTGCCTGGATAGGTTTTCAGGGCTGAAGGGGCCCGTTCGACGGCAAGCTACTATAGACATGCAAACCCTATGCCTCGATCAGGAGATACTCCCATGCCAAATGGTAAGCCAAACATTCTGATTCTCTGGGGCGACGACGTCGGCTGGTGGAATATCAGCTACAACAGTCGCGGCCAGATGGGTTACCGCACCCCCAACATTGACCGGGTGGCCAATGAGGGGGTCGCCTTTACCGACTATTACGCTCAGCAGAGCTGCACCGCTGGTCGGGCCGCCTTTATCTGCGGTCAAAACCCGCTTCGCACCGGCCTCACCAAGGTGGGCATGCCCGGTGCCGATGTCGGCCTGCAAAAGGAAGATCCCACCATTGCCGAGCTGCTCAAGCCCCTGGGCTATGCCACGGGACAGTTTGGCAAAAACCACCTGGGGGATAGGGACGAATTCCTGCCCACCATGCACGGTTTTGATGAATTTTTCGGTAACCTGTACCACCTCAACGCCGAGGAGGAGCCGGAGGACCCAGACTATCCTAAGGATCCGGCCTTTAAGCAGCGCTATGGCCCCCGGGGGGTGTTGCACTGCTGGGCCGATGGCCAGGGTGGTCAGCGCATCGAAGACACCGGCCCCCTGACCAGGAAACGGATGGAAACCGTTGACGATGAGGCCACCAGCCATGCCCTCAATTTCATTGACAAGAGCCACCGGGAAGGTAAGCCGTTTTTCCTCTGGTATAACACCACCGCCATGCACTTCCGCACCCACTGTGCCGATAAGCACAAGGGTAAGAGCGGCCAGGGTGACTACAACGATGTGATGGTGGCCCACGATGAGCACATCGGCGAAATGCTGAATAAGCTGGATGAGTTGGGAATTACCGAAGACACCATCGTCATGTACTCCACTGACAATGGCCCCCACTACAATACCTGGCCTGACGCCGGTATCACTCCCTTCCGCAGTGAGAAGAACACCAACTGGGAAGGCGGTTGGCGGGTGCCGGCCTTCGTGCGCTGGCCCGGTAAGTTCCCGGCGGGTTCGGTGCTAAATGGCCTGGTGACTCACCAGGATTGGTTACCCACCCTGCTGGCTGCCGCTGGCGTGCCGGATGTTAAGGAGCAGTTGTTGAATGGCTATGCCGCTGGCGATCGCACCTACCGGGTCCACCTGGACGGCTTTAACATGTTGCCCTACTTCAGTGGCGACACCCAGGAAAGCCCCCGCAAGTCCTTCTTCTACATTAGTGACGATGGCGACATCCTGGCCATTCGCTACGAGGACTGGAAGGTGGTGCTGATGGAGCAGCGGGCCAAGACCTTGCAGTGCTGGTTTGAGCCCTTTGTGTCCCTCCGTGCTCCCAAGATCTTCAACCTGCGCCGGGACCCCTTTGAGCGGGCCGATGAAAACTCCAATACCTACTGGGATTGGGTGATCAGCCATGCCTACCTGATCTACGGCATGCAGGGGCTAGTGGCCCAACAGATCGAGGCCTTCCAGCAGTTTCCACCGCGGCAAAAACCCGCCGCCTTTAACCTGGATGTGGTGATGCGCCAACTGGAGGAATCCAGCGGCGGTCGTAACCACTAACTCGCATCCTTACCCGGCTAGGGAGGGCCTGCATCCTCAGGGGATGCAGGCCTTTTTCGGATTGATTAGGGGCCTGCTTCATCATTCTGGCCAATCCAGACGTCGGCATCAAGCTCCACTAAATCTAGCAGCGCTTCACCAATTAACCCCGCCTCGCCACTAATCCCTAGATCAAACCAGCCATCCTCCTGACCATCGGCCCCCAACAGGGCGGCTTGAATATTAACCCTGAGACCATAGCGACTGACCAGGTTCGAGATAATCGGTTCGCCATGGTAGGTTTTGGGAATCCTCAGGCGCACCTGGGTTTCGGTTTTGCCCTGGGCTGAGCGCAGCTGCAGGGCTTCCAGACCAAGGCGGGGGGATAGGGTGCCCATGGGGGTAAACTCCTTAGTGATAGGTACGACGGACGTGGGTATTGCGTTCCAACAGGTATTTCAGCACCAGGGTGACCACCGCCAGGCACCCCAGTAGCAGGGCAGCGCCGTAGGCGGCGGGGTTATCGTACTGGGCGTGGGATTCTTCAATAAATAGGGGTAGGGTCTGGGTTTACCGGTGATGTTGCCGGAAACCACCGCCACGGCGCCAAACTCCCCCATGGCTCGGGCGTTACAGAGGATCAACCCGTAGAGCAGGCTCCACTTGATGGAGGGCAGGGTGACTCGCCAGAAGGTTTGCCAGGGGGTTGCCCCCAGGGTGGCGGCGGCCTCCTGCTGTTCGGTGCCGCTTTCCTCCAGGGCGGGCAGGACCTCCCGGGCGATAAAGGGCATGGTGACGAAGACCGTGGCCATGACGATGCCCGGTAGGGCGAAAATGATTTTGATCCCCCCCGCCTCCAGGAGAGGCCCAAACCAACCCCGATTGCCGTAGAGCAACACCAGCATTAAACCCGCCACCACCGGAGAGATGGAGAAGGGGAGGTCGATAATGCTGATCAACAGGGTGCGGCCGGGGAAGGTCTTGTTGGCGATCGCCAGGGCCGCAGAGAGCCCAAACACCGTATTCAGGGGCACCGTGATCACGGTGGCGATCAAGGTAAGCCGCAGGGCATTCAGGAAAAACCGGCTGGTAAATACCGTCAGCAGTCCGGCCCAGCCCCCCTTGAAAGCCTGGACCACCACATTCAAAGCCGGCACCACCAACAGCAGCGCCAGGTACACCACCACCAGGCTAATCAGGCCCCACTTCACCCAATTCACCCCGGGGCGGGCGGCGGCTGGGGAAATACTCGTTGACTGGGGGACACCATCGGTCATAGGTAGCGCCGTCCTTGGGATTGCAGAAAATTAATTAATAACAGAGCCAGCAGGGAAATCAGCAGCAGCACCGACCCCACCACCGTGGCGCCGGCGTAGTCAAACTGCTCTAGCCGCTGAATAATCAGCACCGGGGCGATCAGGTCTTGAAAGGGGATGTTGCCAGCAATAATCACCACCGACCCGTACTCCCCCACCGCCCGGGAAAACCCCAGGGCCACCCCGGTCAAAATCGCTGGCATCAGGGGCGGTAAAATCACCCGCCAAAAGGTCTGCCAGGGGGAAGCCCCCAGGGACCAGGCGGCCTCCTCCGCCTCCGCTTCCATTTCCTGCAAAACCGGCTGCACCGTCCGCACCACAAAGGGTAGGGAAATGAAAACCATGGCCACCAGCACCCCCAGGCGGGTGAAGGACACCTTAATGCCGTAGGGGGCCAGCAGACCGCCAATCCAGCCGTTATTGCTGTAGATGGTAGAAAGGGTCAGGCCGGCCACCGCCGTCGGTAGGGCAAAGGGCAGATCAATGATGGCGTCCAGCAAACGCTTGCCGGGAAACTCATAGCGCACCAGCACCCAGGCGATGATCAAGCCCGCCACGCCGTTAATGGCCCCCGCCGCCAGGGCCGTGACAAAGGTAACGTTGTAGGTGGAGAGGGCCACCGGGTCGGTAGCGATGCGCCAGATCTCAGCGGGGCTGAGGGTCAGGGCCCTGAGCAGGAGGGCCACCATGGGAATGAACAGAAAAAATGTCAGGTAAATCCAGGTGATGCGCCAGGGCCAGCTGACGGACTGCAAGGCTGAAGGGGACATGGCAGGGGGAGGGGGGTCAGTGGAGAGGGGGAGCAAACCTACTTACCGACCTGTGTTTGAACCTGATCGAATAGGGCTCAATCGTCGAAGAATTTTTTATTGATCTCGCTCCAGCCCCCCAGGTCAGCGATGGTAAACAGGGTTTTAATGGCCGGAAACTGCTGGGCAAACTCCTGGGCTATGCCGCTATCAACCGGGCGGAAGCCCACCTTGGCAAACTCTCGCTGGGCTTCGGGGGTAAACAGAAACTGGACAAAGGCCTCCGCCACCTCCCGGGTGCCGTGCTTGTCCACATTGGCATCCACCACCGCGATGGGGTTGTCAATGGAAATATTCACCTCGGGGATGATGTAGGGCTGCACCTCACCTTTTTGGGCCGCCAGCAGCACCTCGTTTTCGTAGTTGATCAGCACATCCCCCTGGCCGCGGGTATAGAAGACATCGGTGGCCTCCCGGGCATCCTTGGGCAGTACGGGTACGTTTTTATAGATGCTCGTCACAAAATCCAGAGCCTCCGCCTCACTCTTACCCGCCTGGGTTTTATAGCCCCAGGCCGCCAGGAAATTCCACTTAGCTCCCCCGGAGGTTTTGGGGTTGGCGGTGACCACCGAGACATCCCCCCGGGCCAAGTCGTCCCAGCCCTTAATATTTTTGGGATTGCCCTCCCGCAACACCAGAGCTGCCACGGATTTGTGGACAATGGCATCGTTGGGGGCTTCCTGCTCCCAGCCGGGCTCAATTAAACCGCCCTCCTGGAGTTTTTTCGTATCCCCCGCCAGGGCCAGGGCCGCCACATCCGCCTCCAGACCATCCAGAATGGCCCGGGTCTGGGAACCGGAGCCACCGTAGCTCTGGTTGAACTCCACCTCCTGACCGGTCTTTTCCTTCCACTGGGCGGCGAACTTGGGAATGATCTGCTCGTAGGCCGCCTGGGTAACGGCGTAGCTGACCAGGGTGAGTTCCACCTTCTTGCCGGCTTTTTCCCCAGGGGCAGGGCCAGTGGCGGTGTCTGGGGTGCCGCCACCGCAGGCGGAGATCGCCCCCACCAGGCCTAACCCCAGGGCAAACTGCAGGATGGCGCGACGCGATCGCCGCCCTGGGCTTGAAGCTAAAAACTGGGCTACGGCGCTGGTCTGGTGTTGCAGCGGACTAGGCAACGTCATCATGGATCTCCCACAAAATCTACGGCATTCCCACCAATTTCTCGATGGTAGGACAAACTGTACCATAAATTTTTCCACTTATTTTTCAATTGAATCTGGTTACAGTCAAAAGCATAGCTAGGATTACTCTCAGTTGACGTCCGTTGTTCTCCCAGCTTGATTATGTTTTAATTGAATCAAGATTGAATTAAGTTGTTAGCACTGGCGGAAGAAGCTGTGGGTATTAAGGTAGAGAATGTTTCCAAGCGTTTTGGCGACTTCCAGGCTCTGCACCCGATTGATATTCAGATCGAAAGTGGGTCCCTGGTGGCCTTACTGGGGCCATCGGGGTCGGGTAAGTCTACCCTGCTGCGGGTGATTGCCGGTCTAGAGCAACCCGACACCGGTAGGATCTACATCTCCGCCCAGGACGCCACCTTCAAGCCGGTGCAAGACCGCCACGTGGGCTTTGTGTTTCAGCACTACGCCCTGTTTAAGCATCTGACGGTGCGTAAAAATATTGCCTTCGCCCTGGAGCTACAGAAGTGGTCGAAGGACCGGGTTAAGCACCGGGTGGATACCCTGCTGGACCTGGTGCAGTTGGGCGGGCTGGGCGATCGCTATCCGGCCCAGCTCTCCGGCGGGCAGCGACAACGGGTGGCCCTGGCCCGGGCCCTGGCGATCGAACCCCAGGTGCTACTGCTGGACGAGCCCTTTGGCGCCCTTGACGCCAAGGTGCGTAAGGACCTGCGGGACTGGCTGCGTCGCCTCCACCAGGAGGTTCAGGTCACCACTGTCTTTGTGACCCACGACCAGGAAGAGGCCATGGAAATTGCCAACGACATTGTGGTGATGAACAATGGCCAGGTAGAACAGGTGGGATCCCCAGCGGAGGTTTATGAAAACCCCGCCAGCCCCTTTGTGATTAGCTTCATTGGCGCCGTTAATGTACTGTCTCCGGATAAAACCTGGCGGTCTCTCCACCGAGAGGCCCCCACCACTGGCGAAGTGTTTCTCCGACCCCACGACATTGAGGTCTTTTTAACCCCTCAGGACGCCAGCCTGGCCGCTACCATTAACCACATCATTCACCTGGGTTGGACGATTCGGGTGGAGCTCACCCTCGACAATGGCCACCCCATTACCGCCCACCTCAACCGCGACCAGTACGATCAGTTAGGCCTGGGGGAGGGGCAGCGGGTTCACCTGCGGGCTCGGCTGATTCGTAGCTTTCAGGAGTCCTCTGGCCAGACCGTATCCTACGGGTTAGGGATTTAAATCCTGATCCGAGCTGCTTGGCAAGAATATCTAATTTCTCCAGGGGGTGCATGATGGCTGAATCAGCCTAACCGATCCGCAGCAGTTCTACATCAAACAACAGGGTGGCATTGGCGGGAATCACGCCGCCGGCCCCCCGGCTGCCGTAGCCTAGCTCGGGGGGAATCACCAACTGACGTCGCCCCCCTACCCGCATGGTACCAACCCCCTCATCCCAGCCCTTAATCACCTGACCCACCCCAATCTGGAAGGTAAAGGGGCGGCCGCGATCGCGGGAACTGTCAAACTGGGTACCATCCTCCAGGGTGCCAGTATAATGCACCGTCACCCGCTGCCCCGACTTGGGCATGGCGCCGGTGCCCTCCACCAGGTCAGTGTATTGTAGACCGGAGGCGGTGGTGACCGGTGCGGCTTGCCCCCCAGCCGGGACCACAGGGGCGGGTTCGGCCCGCAAATCTGCTGCCGTTCCAGGTGACTCTACTGCCGCGCTAGCCAGGCTGGGTGAAGTTATCGTAGTAGTCACCTCCTCTGTCTCCGCCAAATTGACCGCTGTCGCCGCCGGGGAGCCCGTAAACTGGGCCACCAGCAAGACTAAACAACAGGTCACCAGCACCACCAAACTAATCAAAATTTCTTGCACGCCCCTTCCCCCAATCCTTTACCAAAGTTCACTGATAGTCATAGTATAACTTTGGCCAGAACCCCTAGGACAGGACTGTGGGCAAAGAACGACCCCGCCCGGCGATCCGTCCCTAGTCCTTGAGGTGGCACAATAGCGAAGGCGCGCCAGACAGCCTACCCAGTATTGGCTTTAATCGATCAACCCTGTCCTAAGCTTCTGGCTAACACCATTGGCTAACCCTATACTTTCAGGACCTTAACACCATGACCCAAGCCATCACCCTGAACCTCTCGGAGGGATCGGTGCGGTTCAACTTCTCCACCGCCGCTGCCGAGGATCTCCAGGCGGCCCTTACCCAGCTACGCAGTCAATGGCAGGGACCTGCCGCCGCTGGCCAACGACAACCTCTGGAGTACCGACACACCGGTGATGTGTTTCTAGAGATTTTCTGTAACCCCAACATCTGGCCCAATGCCTTCGCCGCCAAGGTGCTTATCACCCTACGGGACGATCGCATCCGACTTACCACCGAAGCCAGCCTGTCCCAACTCCAGGAAGACATCAGCCAGTACCTGGGGTAAGGAGTTTCCTGGGTGGCCCTGGGGTCACCCAGGAAAGGGGTCAGGGGGACAGCTGGGCCTGGAAATTGACAATCCGGCCAAAGTCTTCGGGATCTAAACTGGCCCCACCCACCAGGGCGCCATCAATCTCCGACTGGGCCATCAACTCATCCACATTAGCAGGCTTAACGGAGCCGCCGTACTGAATGGTGACCTCAGGGTTTTTGAGCAATCCACGGATCACCCCAATCACCCGATTGGCCTCCTCGGCTTCGCAGGTATCACCCGTACCGATCGCCCAAATCGGCTCGTAGGCAATCACCAGGTGGGTTTGATCTACCCCCACCAGGCCCTTTTCAACCTGGTGGGTAATCACCGCCTCGGTCTCCCCGCCATCACGCTGTTGCTTGGTTTCCCCCACACAGAGAATGGGGGTTAACCCACAGCGCTGGGCCTGAAGCAATCGCCAGTTGACGGTTTGATCGGTATCACCAAAATACTGACGGCGCTCGCTGTGGCCCACAATCACGTAGCGCACCCCCAGTTCCCGCAGCATCTCCCCGGATATTTCCCCGGTGTAGGCGCCCTCTGACTCCCAGTGAATATTCTGGGCCCCCACCTTTACCCGGGCGCCGTGCAGCCCTTGGGAGAGGGCATTGAGGTCCGTAAAGGGAACACAGAGAACTACCTCCCGATCTCTGGGGGTGTCCTTCAGGTGGGCCAGGAAGCGACTCACGAAGCCCAGGGTTTCCGCCTGGGTTTTATACATTTTCCAGTTGCCAGCAATAATAATGTTGCGCACGGTGCTCTAGGGCCAATGATGGTTTATATACTGAGTTGCATCCTATCTAAGAAAGGCACCCTGAATCAAATTCTTCTAGGGCGAATCCATCATTACCATTCTTCCGCTGAACCTCGTACCCGCCAAGTGCCTTGAACCCAGTGTGATCTATAGCTTCAGCCCAAAATTTGTATCTCACTGAACCGAGAACCGCTATATAGCCATAAAATACTTGGCCCTGCGGTGTTACTCCATATTCTATTTAAAACAAATTCTATTTAAAACAAAAGAGATGCCGACGACTGGCCGTGTTTCGTCTC
>JBEIUS010000022.1:0-27119 GCA_040374235.1 Leptolyngbya sp.
AAAGGCAAACTTACGGGCCATTTCCGCGGCGGTGTTACCGGGGGAGAGGATTTCAAACACCACCTGGGGGGCAATACACCCGCACACTTCTCGGCCTCGGTCGGTGGCGCACCGATAGAGGTTTTGAAGCGCTATATTCAAGACCAAGAAAAGCCGCCCTAAAAGGGCCGGGCTTGTATCCCATTATTTTTGGTCAACCCAGATCAGAACTCAGAAGGCGGGAGTTTGGTTGCCTTCTGAGTTCTGACCCCTGACTCCTGATGACTAACTCTATTCCGCCACTACCCTGAGGTTCACCAGAGCCGTTACCTCGGCGTGGAGCTTCACCTCGGCCTGGTACTCGCCCAGTTTATTGATGTCGGGCAGGGTGATGTCGCGACGGTCAACCTCTTTGCCCGAGAGGGATTTAATCACAGTGGCCACATCGATGGCGGTGACGGTACCGAAAATGGCGTTGTTTTCCCCCACGGGCTTCTCAATGGTGAACATGCCGATGGTGGCCAGGGCGGTTTTTGTGGCTTCCGCCTCCTGCTTGATCGCTAGCAGCCGTTGCCGTTCCGCTTCCCGACGCCGCTCCACCTGCCTTAAAACGCCAGGGGTGGTGCGGACCGCCTTGCCCTGGGGCAGGAGATAATTGCGAGCATAGCACGGAGCCACCTCCACCAGGTCGCCGTTTTGGCCCAATTTGCGAATGTCTTCGGTAAGTACTACCTGTACCCGTTTTGTCATGTCTTCTTTCCTATAGCCCAGTTGCTTATACTACCTAAAGCGTTGATCGCTTGGCAACTTTTTTTGGGCCTATGGTGAGACTTTTATTGGCATTGATTCCAGCGGTTTGGATCACGGCGATCGCCATTATTACGGTGCAAAACGCCACCCCCGTTACCCTGCGGCTGCTCAACCTGCAGTCCATCGCCATACCCTTTGGGGTGGTCCTGGCCTTTGGGGCGGCGGCGGGCATGGTGGTGACGGCCCTTTTACTGATCCTGCTGGGGGGCAACCCGATCAAGGGACGGTCCTAATCCTTAGGGGGGGCGGTGGGGTCCGGCGGGGGGCCGGGGGGTGGCCCTGGTTGGGGAATCACCAGCACCTTATCCACCCGGGGCCCATCCATGTCGATCACCTCAAAATGCAGGTCGTGTAGCACAAACTGCTCACCGGAGCGGGGAATATAACCCAGGTAGTGCATCACCAGCCCCCCCAGGGTGTGGAAATCGCCGCTGGCCTCCTGGGGTAACTCCTTCCACTGCAGCAGGTCCTTCAATTCGTTGATGTCCAACAGGCCATCCAGCAACCAGGAGCCATCCTGCCGTTGAATAATCATGGGCTCCTCCTGGTCCTCCAGGGAGGGTAGGCCGCCGACGATCGCCTCCATTAGATCGTTCAAGGTGACCAAGCCCTCAATGCCACCGTACTCATCGATCACCAGGGCGATATGAATTCCGGTTTGTTTAAACTGCTCAATCACATTCAGGGCTCGGATATTTTCCCCCACGTAGAGGGGCGGCTGGCAGATGGATTCCAGGTCGGTCAGGTCTCCGGAGAGTTGGGCCGCCAGCACACTCCTGCCCCGGATAATGCCGACGCAGTTATCCAGGCTATCTCGCCCCACCGGGAAACGGGCGTGGCTGCTCTCCATCACCACCTGCAGGTTTTCCTCCAGGGAGGCCTCCGTGTCCAGCCAGGTGATTTCCGTGCGGGGGGTCATGATCGCCTTGATGGGGCGATCGCCCAGGCGAAAGACCCGCTCCACCATGGCCTGCTCCGCCTCTTCAAACATGCCCGATTCGGCTCCCTGGCGAATCAGTACCTTAATTTCCTCCTCGGTGATGTCGGGTTGATCGGAGGCTTTGATACCCAGGAGAGCCACTAAACCATCGGTGGACATGGCCAGGATATGGACTAGGGGAGCGGTTAATCGGGATAGACTGCGCATCGGGGCCGCCACCCTGGTGGCGATCTGCTCGGGGTTATTAAGGGCAATGCGCTTCGGCACTAGCTCACCAATCACCAGGGATAGGTAGGTAATGATGGACACCACAATGGCCAGGCTGAGGGCCTCACTGTAGGGACGCAGCTGGGGAATGCGGGAGAGTAGGGGTTGCAACCGTTGGGCCAGGGTGGCGCCCCCTACGGCCCCACTGAGAATGCCAATCAGGGTGATGCCCACCTGTACCGTAGCCAGGAAATTATTAGGGGCGTTGGCCAGCCTCAATGCCATCTTGGCCCCAGCATCGCCCTGGCTGGCCAACTGTTCCAGCCGAACTTTACGGGCCGATACCACCGCGATTTCTGACCCGGAAAACACCCCATTGGCCAGGATCAGAACTACAACAATCAGAATTTCCGCCGTAATTGAGGACATGCTGGGGGTGAGGGTGGTTGACTGGGGTCACGTCTATCTCAGTCTAAGCGGTATTTTTACCTTATTCTGATAGCTTATTCTGAAAGACTGAATCGCGATCGCAGAGGGATCTACACCATGGATACCATCCTACACCGGGTCAAGTTGGGCGCTTGGCGCTGGCCTCACCTGGCCCTGGCCCTGGTCACCGCGCTACTGCTGGTGGTGGTCGGTCCATGGCGCCTGGTGGCCAGTGATGCTACCCCGGCCTCGAACTACGCAAAGGCCCAGGCCCAGCCCTTTAACCAGGTCACCACCTACCCGCTCTCCCCCCTCCCCTCCAGCCCCTTGCTGCGGCCTAACGGGGATTGGATCGGTCGTCTCATCCTACCCTCGGTGGAGGAATACCAACAACAACCGGGGGATTGGGTGTGGATGGAGGTCTGGCACAGCTTGGCGGGTCTGCCGGACCTCACCGGTCAACGGGTAAAACTCACCTGGGTGCCTAACCCCACCAACCAGGCCTACCTGAATCAGGTCACCCGGGACATTGATTTCAGTGACCAGGCGAACACGTTTCTAGAAAATGGCAACATCGTACCCACCCGGCTGAATGGCCGTCGCCAGGTGGGGCCCTTGCAATCCTTGGCGGGGGCTCGCCCCCAGGATGATATGACGGTGCGGCTGGTGGAGCCCGACCTGGTGCGGGAGGATGGCCAGTGGGTGCTGCGGACCGGCCTGGAGCCGATTCAGATTACCGGTGGAGAATACGGCCTGGTGAAGATTTTAGGCCCCGATACTGGGGTGACGGCTTCACCCCCGGCGGACTGTCCCGGCCCTACCCCCTGCCCCAGGGAATACTTTCGGGTGCAGTTCTTTAACCCTAAGAGCAAAAGCTTTAGCGGTCCCACGGGGACCGTGCGTATTCCCCAGCAACCCCGGCTAAAGGGCGATCGCTTCGCCTCTAACCTGCAGGACCTAGAAAACTCCCCCGCCGGGGTAGAGGGCTGGTATATTTATGGATCCCGGGATAGCCAGGGGCTGTTCACCGTCCAGGCCCTCAAGCCCCGGGCCCTGTTTAGGCTACAGCCCGACCAGGTGATCTTGACGGAACGGGAAGGGTTAAAGTACCTGGACCGGGGCAACTGGAAAGAGACCCCCCAACGCAAAGGCACCCTACAGCGGGTTTTGGTCAGCCCCAACACCGGCAGCTCCGATGCGGCCAGGGCCCAGTGGCAGGAGGGGGATATGGCTCTGCTGATCCATCTCTTTGGGGGGATCGGTGGAGACAACAAGGAATTTGCCCCCCTAGGGACGGTGACCGGCCATTTCGCCTACGGCCTGGCCCGGGTGGTGCGGGAACCGATTACCCAGGAACTCCAATTTGCCATCCAGTACCAGCAGATCTATGCCCATAACTCCGGGGGCATTGTTTCCGGCACCCACGACTGGCATGAATACATGGGGGACCTACAACGGGGCTGGATGGGGCTGCGACCGGTCTCCGATGTGGTGGTTAAGTTAGATGCCTTCATCGAACCCTTTCAGTTTGGGGACACCCGCATTTCCCTGTTTCGGGAGTTGCTGATTCAGGCCCAGGTGCTGGCGGCCCGCTATCGCACCGGGGATGGTACCGGGGTGGCGGCGGTTACCCCCGCCACCTCCTGTGTGCAGGACTCTAACCAGGCCCTATTCATTGCCATTCAACAAGTTAAAAACAAAATTGAAGGTCAACCGGAGGTTGTTCAGTGGCTGCGGGATCACCCCGACAGTCTAGATACCCAGGAGGCCAGGCAATTTGTCACCCTGGCCAGGGACCTGGAGGCTATGCTCACCCCCTATGGGGTGATTCGCCCCGACTGGCAAAATAATGCGGCGGCCCTGGCGGGGGTGGTTCCCGAGGGTGACTTTATCCGTAATCAGGGGTTACTGAGTGGGGCCCTGAGCTGGCATAGTATGATGCCCCGCTGGGGTCAAGATCAGGTGAGCCGCATTTTTCTCCTCAACGGCGCCCAGCTCTGGTTTTTACGTACCAACATGGTGGGGGGAGATGATCCCAGTATTCTCCCCATCCCACCCACCACCCTGATGGGGGGAATTCCTGTGGTGGGGCGGGTGATCCAGCGGCTTGCCGATGCCTTTGCCGTCTGGCCCACCTGGCCCATGGTGGGGTTAGCCCTGGGGGCCCTGGCCCTCTACGGTTGGCTAGCCCTCACCTACGGCCTGGGCAATGGCTTTCTAGTCCGGCACAATGCCATCGATAACCCCCTAGGGTTTTTGCTAAATAGTGTGCGGTTATGGTTTATTCCGGCCCTTTTGGAGGAAATCCTGTTCCGGGTGATGTTGCTGCCCCACCCGGTGGAGGGGGTGCCCGGGCCCTGGTGGCTATTCTGGGCTATCATCAGCTTTGGGGCGGGGATGGTCTATCACCTACTCCTGGGCAAGACGTGGTATCGCCAGGCCCAGACTACCTTTTGCGATCGCCGCTTCCTCACCTTAATAGGCTGGTTATCCCTGGTTTTGATCGGAGTTTATTGGATTACCGGTTCCCTGTGGCTGGTGACCTTTATCCATTGGGCCGTAGTCGTGGCCTGGCTCTATGGCTTGGGTGGGTGGTTGCGCTTGCAAAACACTCCCTTTTATAGTCCTAGACCGTCCCGGGTGAGCCAGAATACCTCCCGGTAGATCATTCCTGGAGAAGTACGAAGTACAAAGAAAATTTGAAGTTGGCCAACAATTAGAATTAGGCCAGTTTAGTTGACCCCATTCATGCCATCCCGTCTATGATGCGTGCATCCCCTTTTTCCTTTGAGAAGCCCCCGGTTACCCCCGATAGGCGTTTGCAGACTCTGTACCTTGATGCCCCTGACTTTCCCAGGTTATTTGAGGGGGAAGATGTGATTCAGGGCTTGAACCAGTCTCCCAAGGTACTGCCACCCAAATACTTTTACGACGATTGCGGCTCCCAGCTATTTGAGCAAATCTGTGACTTGCCCGAGTACTACCCGACCCGCACCGAAGCCTGGATTTTGCAGCACTATGCCCCGGCGATCGCCCAAACCACCGGGACCTGTGAGCTGGTGGAACTGGGGAGCGGCAGCTCCACCAAAACCCGTCTGCTGCTAGACGCCTACCAGACCCAGGGCTATCCCCTCTACTATCAGCCCATTGATGTCAGCGCGGGCATTCTGGCGGCAAGCGCGGCCCAATTGCTGGCCGACTATCCTACCCTGCAGGTGCAGGCCCTGGTGGGCACCTACGGGCAAGCCCTTACCGCCTTACCGCCCCCAGCGATCGCCCCCCGCCTGTTGTTCTTTTTGGGCAGCAGCCTGGGCAACTTTACCCCGCCGGAATGTGACCAGTTTTTCGCCCAGGTCACCACCGTGCTGGAGGACGGCGATTACTTTCTGTTAGGTATCGACCTGCAAAAAGATACGGCGATTTTGGAGGCCGCCTACAACGATCTCCAGGGGGTGACCGCTGCCTTTAATTTGAACATGCTCGCCCACCTCAATCATCGCTTTACCGGCAACTTTAACCCGGAGGGCTTTTACCATCAGGCTATCTATAACGTTGTGGAGGGCCAGATTGAAATGTATTTGCACTGTCGCCAACCCCAGGCAGTGCGGTTGGAGAAACTGAATTTTGGTATCGAGCTAACCGAGGGGGAAAGTATCCGTACGGAAATTTCCCGCAAATTTAACCTGGAGCAGATGCAGCAATACCTGCAGGGCCAGGGGCTTACTCCCCTGCAGGTCTGGACCGATCCAAAGCAATGGTTTGGCCTCATTCTTTGCCGCCGCTAGCCCACTTACCCCAGTACTCATATCACTCCATGAAGCCAGACCCCATACCGCCAAAACCTGGCCAAGAATCCGTTTGGGATTACCCTCGCCCTGCCATTCTCGAGGACAGCCCTAAGCATCTTAAGGTAATTTGCCGAGGAATTATTTTGGCAGAAACCGATCGGGGTAAACGGGTTTTAGAAACTAGCCATCCTCCCAGTTATTACTTTCCGCCTGAGGATGTTCGGCTTGAATATTTGAGCTTGAATCCCAGGAGGGGTGTCTGTGAATGGAAGGGACGTTACCAATACTACGATATCCACATTGGCGATCAGCACATTCCGCAGGCAGCTTGGCGATATTTTGACCCGACTCCTAATTTTCTGCCCCTTCAGGAATACTACGGTTTTCTGGCTAAGGTTATGGATGCCTGTTATGTCAATGATGAGCAGGTAATTCCCCAAGCGGGGGACTTTTATGCCGGCTGGATTACGGCGGATATCGTCGGCCCCTTTAAAGGGGAACCGGGCACTTGGGGATGGTAGGAAAACAGCACTGGCTTTCTTGGTTGTCCTTTAGCGTCTCTCGCATATTCGACGAGCACCGGCTGAGCGGTTATACAGGCAAAACCTGCCGACGCAGGTTACGAAAAACCTTGATTTGATTGAGTCCGCGTAGGCGGACTTGGTTTGTGTAGTAGCGGTTTTAACCGCCGGATACTTTTCAAACGCCCTCTAAAGGATTTAGATGAGTGGTAATGAAACAGACTACTGTTGTCCCCCCGCCCCGCCTAGATCGCTGCGATCGCCGGGAAATTCTGGCCTACTACAACCGGGCCTGGACCCTGGAGGACCGGCTATGGCAGAGCCTGGTGGGGGATGCCCCCTTCTACCTCAACCCCGACCCCCTACGCAATCTGCTGATTTTTTACCTGGGGCATACCGCGGTTTTCTACATCAATAAACTGATGCGGGTGGGGTTGGTTCAAGCCCCCTTGCATCCGGCCTACGAAGACCTCTTTGCCGTGGGGGTTGACCCAGAGAAACCCGACGACATTGCCGGCAAATTTGCCCAACTGCGTCGTGCCGAGCCGGCCTTGGTGTGGGGCTACCGTCAAACCGTCTATGGTTGCGTGGCCGATTTAATTCACCGGGCTGATTTCACCGCCCCGGTGACCTCCCAGCAGCCCCTCTGGGCACTGATGATGGCGATCGAACATCAATATATCCACATCGAGACCTCCTCGGTGTTAGTTCGCCAACTGCCGGTGGAGCACCTGCGTCGCCCGACGGATTGGACCTATCTACCGGGCCAGGGCTACAGGCAAGACAATCAGCTGATTGCCGTTGCGGGGGGCAGGGTGCATCTCGGGAAACCCCAGGATTCCCCCAGCTATGGGTGGGATATCGACTACGGCGATCGCTGGGTTGAGGTCGCCCCCTTCCAGGTGAGCAAATACCAGGTTACCAATGCAGAGTTTCTCGACTTTGTCAAAAGCGGGGGCTACGAGGACCCCACCCACTGGAGCCCCGTCGCCTGGCAATGGAAAACCCAGCAGGGGGTTAACCATCCTAAGTTCTGGATTCCTGACCAACGGGCAACGGCGGGCTATGGCTACCGAGCCCTGTTTGATCAGGTGGAGATGCCCTTTAACTACCCGGTTGAAGTCAATTACTACGAGGCGATCGCCTACTGTCGTTGGTACAACCAGCGTACCGGGCAGCGCACTCGACTGATGGGGGAGGCGGAATGGCAGTGGCTGGCCTCCGGCCTCCAGCCCCATTCCCAACCGGTGGGGGACTATAACCTGGACGGCCAATTCGGGTCTCCCCATGCCGTTGGGGCGATCGGCACCGCCCAAACTGCGATCGGCATCTACGATCTACGGGGTAACGTTTGGGAGTGGTTGAGCGATCATTTAAGGCCCCTGACCGGTTACCAGCCCCATCCCCTCTACGCAGACTACTCCGCGGCCTACTTTGATAGCCAACACCAGATGATGGCAGGGGGGTCTTGGATCACCTGCGGCGCTGCCGTCCTGCCCACCTATCGCAACTGGTTTCGCCCTAATTTCTATCAACACGCCGGTTTCCGGCTGGCCCAGGATAGTTTGGAATAGAGTCACGGTCACCCCAGGGGTAGGGTCCTAGCGGTTAAGCTGGAAGGTAAGAATTGCCATCAACCTATGCCCGCCATCGACTATCTCCGGATTAGCCTCCTAGATCGCTGTAACCTGCAGTGCCAGTACTGTATGCCGGCGGGGTTGACCATGAATTATGTGCAGCGGCAGGACTGGTTGACCCGCCAGGAACTTGGGCAGCTGCTCAGGGAGGTATTTATCCCCCTGGGCTTTAGCCGGTTTCGGTTAACCGGCGGCGAGCCCCTGCTGCGCCCCGACCTGGTGGACATTGTCGCCGATATGGCCGAGCTGCCCGGCACCCAGGACCTGGCCCTCACCACCAATGGGATTTTACTGGCGGCCAAGGCCCCGGCCCTCTGGCAGGCCGGTCTGCGCCGCCTCAACATCAGCCTGGACAGCCTCGATCCCCAGGTGTTTCAGCAATTAACCGGGGGGCAAGACCGCTGGCACCAGGTCTGGCAGGGTATCCAGGTGGCCCACGGCCTGGGCTTTGCCCCCCTCAAGCTGAATGTGGTGGTGATTCCTGGGGTGAATGACCAGGAGGTGCTGGCCTTGGCCGGCCTCAGCCGCGATCGCCCCTGGCATATCCGCTTCATTGAATTTATGCCGATTGGTAACGCTCACCTGTTCGCCGATCGGGGCTGGGTGGACTCCGCCAGCCTGCGCCAGCGGATTCACCAGCACTGGGGGTTAGAGCCGGGCCAGGTACGGGGCAATGGCCCAGCCGAGGTCTTCCAGATTCCCGGGGCCTTGGGTACGGTGGGGTTTATCAGCCAGATGTCGGAGTGTTTTTGCGATCGCTGCAACCGGCTGCGGCTCTCCGCCGATGGCTGGCTGCGCCCCTGCCTGCTGAATGAAACCGGCCAGATTGACCTGAAAACCCCCCTGCGCCAGGGTGAACCCCTGGTTCACCTGCGCCAACGGGTGGCGGACCTGGTGGCGGCCAAACCGGCGATCAACTACAAAATGCGCCAATCCGGCGTTACCGGGGCCTACGGCCGCACCATGTCCCAGATCGGAGGCTAGGGAGCGATCTCCCCCCTATTCCTTCCCATCCAGGCTTTTCAAACCCGCTCTGCCTAGGTAGAATTCCCCCATAGTACTGAGTTATTTCCGGTCCGCCCCTGGCCCCAACCATGAACCCAGCCAGGCCATATACCGCCGGCGAGGAGAACTAGCTTGACTGAAGATATCCCCCCTACGGTTTCCCCGCCCCCCTCCAGGCCGCGGGGACGGTGGCTCAAGGGCTTAGCCCTGGCGGCCGCCATCACCACCGCGGGCGGATCCCTGGCAGCTTGGTGGGGTTATACCCTGGTGCGGCAGAACTTACCTAAATTTTTGCAAGACAACCTTAGCGCGGCCTTGGGCCGCCCCCTTAAGGTGGGGGAATTTCAGCGGTTTGGCCCCACTGGGGTGCGGCTGGGGACCTCCATTGTGCCCCCCACGGAGGAGGACTTCTCCTGGGTCAAGGCCCGGGCCCTGGAGGTTAACTTCAACCCCCTGGAGTTGATCTTCACCCGTACCCTCCGCCCCAGTGTGGTTTTTATCCAACCGGAGGTCGCCCTCAAGCAGGGTTTTGACGGTAAGTGGCGGGTCCGTCCACCCCAGTCGGTGGGGGAGCGGGGCCTGGTGAAAACCCGCCTGCGCAGTTTACAAATTCGTAATGCTGACCTGGCCATTGGCCCCGTTTCCCGCTCCTCCATTGTGGAGGTACCGGAGGGGGTCACTAGTGCCTCTCTGATTGTGCTCAAAAACGTTAATCTGTGCCTGCGCTTCACCGGTGATGACAACCAAACCGCCACCCTGGTGGTGGGGGGGCGGCTCAATAATGGCGGGTTTCAACTGCGCGGTGAAGGGCAGCTGGATAGCCGCCAGGCCAACCTGGCGGTGCAGGCCCAACAAATCCCCATCGAAGCGGTCAACCCCCTGCTGGGGGGCAACCTGTTTGTCCGTAACGGCCTGCTCTCCGCCAATCTCGATCTAAGGTTACGACCCCAGGAGGCCGACCCCCTGACGGTGCGGGGCACGGCCCGCCTGCGCAATGGTGATGTGGTGATCACCGATCTGCCTGCCCCCCTCCAGGATATTAATGGCATTCTGGTGGCCAGGGGGGTGGGGGGGCAACTGGAGAATAGCTCCCTGAGATTTGGTTCCATTCTGGTGAAGGCTGCCGGTGGTATTGATCTGCACAAGGGCCATGATCTGACGGTCACCCTACCCCGGGTCAGCCTGGCCCAGGTGGCGGAAACCCTGGAGCAAACCCTACCGATCCCCGCTGAGGGTAGCTTTGGCATCCATACCCGGATTACCGGCAAATTATTGGACCCCCAGCTGGAGGGTAACCTGGAGAATCTGGGGCCGGTGCGGCTGGATCGGCTGGGCTTCCCCACCTTGGTGGCCAATTTTGCCGCCAATCTGCGGGGGTTTGTGCTGCGCCAGGCTCGCCTGCAGCCCAGCACCGGCGGGGTGATCACCGCCCAGGGGCGGGCCGATGCCCAGCCCGGTGACTGGCGCCAGGCCCGGCTTGGCCTTAGGGCCCAGACCGATCTACCCCTGGATGGCATGGCCACCCTCTACGGGCTGCCCCTGCCTGACGGTTTTCAGTTGGGGCCCCTCCAGGCCCAGGCCCAGGTGCAGGGGGTGGCTACGGATCTGCGCGGTGAGGCGACCTGGCAACTCCCCCAGGCCAGTTTCCCGGGTCAGGGGCGGCTGCACTATGCCAAGGCTCTGCTGTGGGCGGACGCCACCCGTTTCCAGGTGGGGGATGGCCAGCTGCAGGCGGAGGGGCAGGCCAGCCTGATCAGCCGCAACTGGCAAGCCCGCCTGCGGGGGCAGTCCCTGCCCCTGGCCCAGGTCTCTCCCCAACTGCGGGGCCGCCTCGACGCCGATCTGGGGGCCACCGGTAATCTGGCCCGGTTGAATCCCCAGGGGGTTCGAGCCCAGGGGCAGATCCAACTTTCCCAGACCATACCCCTGGCCCTGGGCGGAGCCGAGGGGGTGTTGCCGGGGCCCCTGCGGTCCCGCTTTGCCTGGACCGGTAGTCGGTTAGAGGTGGCCTCAGCCCAGGCTCCAGGGTTCTACGCCAGGGGCGGGACCACTATTAGTTTCCCGCCCGGGGGCGGGGGGCCAAAGATCTCTGCCATGGATTTCGTCGCCCGCCTGACGAACTTCAACCTGGCTTCCGCCTATACCCTGCTGGGGGGGCCGGCCTGGCTACGGCCCAGGGGTTACCTGGACTTTGCCGGTCACCTGCGGGGCGACTGGCCCCAGCCCCAGTTAGCCGGTACCGCCGCCCTACGCCAGCTGGCCCTCGACGGTCGCCCCCTGCTGGCGGATGTCAGCGGTCCGGTGCAGGCCTCCCTAGCCCAGGGGGCCCGGCTAAACCTGTGGGGGGGAGCGTCCCAACTGGCCGCCAGGGTGGGCCCCGACCTGCGGCCCCGAGCCTTTCGGGTGACCAACGGGGAGTTTTTGGCCCAGGGGCAACCCCAGGGGCAAGACCTGGCGGTGGAGCTGCGTCGGTTTGACCTGGGCTGGTTGGCCCTGCGCCCCATTCAACGCCCCGACCTGGGCCCCCTGGGGGGGTGGCTGGAGGCGGATGCTCGGGTCAATCTGCACCCCTGGTCCAATCCAGCGGTGACCGCTAGCTTTCGCCTTGATCGTCCGGCCCTGGGGGAGATCGCCGCCCAGAGCCTGACCGGCCAGTTAGGCTACCGTGATGGCCAGGCCCTGCTCACCGGCGGGGCCCTGGCTCTCACCCCCACCACCCGCCTTTTATTTACCGGGGAGGGTCAGTTATTTCCCCAGTGGCGGGCCCGGGCCGAGATCAGCACTGATAACGCCCAGTTCCAGGACATCCTCCAGACCCTCGGAGTCTACGACTATGGCGACCTGGGCCGTCTACTCCAGCCCCGGATCCCTGGGCAAAGCCCAGACCTGGCGGTGCACCCCGTTGGCAATCCCCAAGCCCCCCTGCTTAACCAGGCCACCATCGCCCGGGCCTTGGCCACCCTGGGTGGGCTACGGCAACAGCAGTCCGCTAGAGCCCTACTCCCTAATCTGAAGGAGCTGGAGGGCGGCGTGTCAGGCCGCCTCAGCCTGAACATTGCCCAGGGGCAAGACCTGGGAGCGGAGTTTAATGTTGCGGGACAAAATTGGGCCTGGGGCCGCTACGATTTTGACAATCAATTTCTGGCCCAGGGGCAGCTGCGAGACCAGGTGCTGTCCCTCAATCCGGTGGAGTTTCGGGCCGGTGAGACCCGCCTGGGGCTGGTGGGGGATCTGGGATTAGCCCAGTCAAACCTACGGTTAGAGGCGGCTAACCTACCCCTCATCGCCGCCGCCAACCTGCTGGAAACTCCCTTTGAGGTCACCGGGCTGCTCAACCTGGAGGCCCAGCTCACCGGCGCTTACACCAATCCCCAATTGCAGGGTGACTGGGGGGTGGCCGGAGCAACCATCAACCGGCAGCCACTGCAGGAGATCGGCAGCACCTTTAGTTACCAGGACGCCACCCTTAATCTCGAGGGGCGAATTCTTGGATCGAGCCCTGAGCCCCTCAGTTTCTCGGGTCAGGTCCCCTATGCTCTGCCCTTTATGACGGTGCAGCCTCCGAGTCAGGCCCTGGCCCTGCAGGCCAGCCTCAAGGATGAGGGCTTCTCGTTGATCAATCTATTTACCCCCCTAGTCACCTGGGGCGGGGGGCAGGCCAATCTAGACGTGGCGATCGGCGGCACCCTCCGTCGGCCCCTGGTGGAGGGAGGGATCTTCTTTAACCAGGCCCGTTTTAATAGCCCCTTCCTCAACGCCTCCCTCGATAACCTCACGGGGGCCATCCAGTTGCAGGATCAAGGCATTAGGGTTGACTCCCTCACCGGTAACCTATGGGAGGGCCAAATTGCCCTCGGGGGCGATCTGCCCCTCACCACCCAGGCCGTCCGCCCCCAGGATCAGGGTCTCACCCTGGCTCTGGGGGACCTTAACTTTAAATTCTTTGATGAGGTGACCAGCCAGATCAATGGCCAGGTGACCCTCGCCAACGCCCTGCTCAGCCCTACCATCGGCGGTGATCTGCGTCTCCAGGATACCCAGGTGGCGGTGGGCCCAGAAGTTCTCAAATTTGTCAATACCATCCTTTTTAACCCAGGGATAAAAGCCCTTAGACAGAACCTGGAGGCGGTTAGAGAAATCCTGCCGGTGCAGGTCAATGACCTCAAGCTGACCTTGCTACCGGCCCGGGTCAAGGTGGCCCCCCTGTTTTCCCTGGGCCTGCAGGGGCAACTGGCCCTTAGCGGTCCTATCCCTAGCCTTTACGGCGATGGCACCATTGCCCTCACCCAGGGTTGGATCAACACCGTCACGGCGGAGTTTTTCCTGGAGGAGGGCCGAGACAATTTAATTGTCTTCCGACCCGAGTCAAAACTTGACCCGGACCTGGATCTGGAATTTACCGCCACCGTTCCCCTGCAGCGTCGCTACAACATTAATCGTTCCCAGACCCTCACCGCCAGGGCGGAGATCCCAGACATCGACCCCCTGGGGGCGAATACTATTTTTGATGATCTACTGATTGAAGCGCGGGTCACCGGTCCCGCTAGCCGTCTGTTTGAGAACCTGGAGTTGACCAGTAATCCGCCCTATTCCCAAAACCAGCTGTTGAGCATGGTCACCGGGGGCTACCTGTCTGACCTGGAGGGAGCCGAGCCGGCCCTACCCCTGGGGATTAATTTACTCAATGCCTTCACCGCCGACAGTCAGGATGCCGTGGGCGACGCCCTGGGACTGCAACGGTTTCGGTTGACCACCACCAGTCTGATTCCAGATACGGAGGGCGATCGCCTCAGCCTTGGGGTAGGGGCCAGCCTAGGTATCACCCAGAACCTATCCGTCAGCCTGATTCAGGTGCTCAACCAGGCCCAACCCTTTGCCTTTAATGCCCGCTACCGGATTGATCAAAACTGGGGAGTGCAGGGCTCGACCAACTTTCGCAATGACAGCCGCCTATTCCTAGAGTACCGCCTGAATTTCCGCTAGGGATTCAAACACCAGATGATTCACAAGCAGGAACTGCGGTAGTACACTATTGGTGATAGTGGAACAAAAGCAAGATCTCCATTACTGGTACTGATATTGTGAAGGATAGTGACACCTTCCCCTCGGTTCCTAATTTAATTCATCCTCAATGGCTGCTCGAAAACGTACCCAGAATCAGTCTATCTATCAACTTAAAATTACCCTCAAGGACTGTCGCCCACCGATCTGGCGACGGGTGCAGGTGCGCAGCGATGCTACCCTGGCGGATTTGCACTGGGTCATACAACTTTCTATGGGATGGACAAATTCCCATCTCCACTCCTTCACCATTCGGGGCGTTGAATATGGTGTACCGATGCCTGAATTTGGCTTCGATGAGGTGGACCTGCGGGATGAGCAGCCGATCAAGTTGAGTAAGGTGATTTCAGGGGAAACGTTTAAATTCTTCTACCTGTATGACTTTGGAGATAGCTGGGAGCACGAGGTCCTGGTGGAAAAGGTGCTACAAGCCGGTCCTGAAATCAACTACCCCATTTGCCTTAAGGCTCGGCGAGCCTGTCCACCTGAAGACTGCGGTGGGGTTTGGGGATATCAGAGTTTCCTGGAAGCAATTCAAGATCCAGCCCATCCTGAACACGATGAAATGCTGGAATGGGTTGGGGGGAGTTTTGACCCGGAGGAGACCAACCTGGATGAGATCAATTTGTCATTAAGGGAAATGTCTAAGGGTTAGGGGAAATTCCTGAGGGTAAGTCGAGATTGGTAACCTAACCAAACCGACCGGTGACGTAGTCACGGGTTTCAGGGAGAGCGGGGTCGCTGAAGATTTTCTGGGTCTCGTCAAACTCCGCCAGGTACCCCACCTTACCGCCGGCACCCTCCACCACCTCGGCATTGAAGAAGGCGGTGTAATCCGCCACCCGGGTGGCCTGCTGCATGTTGTGGGTGACGATGATAATGGTGTAATCCTGGGTGAGCTCCTTCATCAACTCCTCCACCTTGAGGGTGGAAATGGGATCGAGGGCGGAGCAGGGTTCATCCATTAACACTACCTCCGGCTGCACCGCGATGGTGCGGGCAATACAAAGCCGCTGCTGCTGCCCACCAGAGAGGGAGAAGCCACTTTCCTGCAGTTTATCCTTGACCTCATCCCAGAGGGCGGCCCGGCGCAGGGAGGTCTCCACCAGTTCGTCCATATCCCCCCGATAGTTGCTGATGCGGGGGCCGTAGGCGATATTGTCGTAGATCGTCTTAGGGAAGGGGTTGGGCTTTTGGAACACCATGCCAATCCGGCGCCGCACCTCCACCGGATCCACATCAGCAGCGTAGAGATCCTGACCGTGGTAGGTCATCTTACCCTTGAGGTGAAAACTTTCGATCAAGTCATTGAGGCGGTTAAAGCACCTCAGCACCGTACTTTTACCACAGCCGGAAGGACCGATGAAGGCAGTCACCCTACGCTGGGGAATATCAATGGACACATCCCGCACGGCCCGGTAGGACCCGTAGTAAATGTCACAGTCCTTGGCGCGTAAGACGACATCGTTAGTAATCGACATGGAGTTCATACTCTGCTCAGAATTCTACGCGGACCTAGTACTCTATCAACCTTAAAGTGACGGGTTAAGACCAGCAGGGGAGACGGGGGGATAGGGGGACGGGGAGAGACTTACTGCTGCTCACTTAAATCTTGCTAGACCACTAGCTCTATCATCGTTTACGGGTAACCAAACGGGCAATAATACTGGAGGACAGCACCAACAGCACCAGAATTAAGGAGGCGGCCCAGGCCAGCTCTTGCTGGGGCTTAAAGGGCAGGGTGGCGAAGTTATACACCAGCACCGCTAGGCTAGCAATGGGGTTGGTGATGCCGTTGGGCCAGAACGGAGAGAACAGGGCCGTAAAGATTAAGGGGGCGGTTTCCCCGGCGGCCCGGGCCACCGCCAGGGTAACCCCGGTTAAAATGGCGGGAACAGCAGCCGGCAACACCACCTTTAGCACCATTTGATACTTGGAAGCCCCCACCCCCAGGGCGGCCCAGCGAATATCCTGGGGCACAATCTTCAGGGCCTCATCGGTGGTGCGGATGATCGTCGGCAACATCAACACCGCTAGGGCCACCCCCCCTGCCAGGGCGGAATAGCCTGGCAGAGCGGGCCTCACCATCAGACCGTAGATAAACACCCCAGAAATAATCGAGGGCACCCCCGCCAGGATATTCACCCCAAACCGCACCCACTCGTCGATGGAGGTGTCGTCACCCCCAAACTCCGCTAGCCAGATGGCGCAGAGGACGCCTATGGGTACGGCAGTCAGGGTGGCGATCGCCACCACGATCAGGGTACCGACAATGGCATTGGCGATGCCCCCCCCCTGCAGGCCAGGGGCGGGGGGTAGTTGGGTAAACAGGTCCAGGTCCAGGCGGTTGAATCCATTGACGGTGACGTAGAACAGCACCAGGGCCAGGGGCACCAGGGCAATCAGGATACAAAGGCCCGCCAGCCCGGTCATAACCGCGTTAAAAAGGCTGCGGCGACTGGCTTTGTTGATTTTCAGGCTCTGGCTACTAAAACTATCCATGGCGGAGTTGGCGAGCATGGGGGAGTGGGGAGTAGGGAGTGGGGAGTGGGGAGAGCAATCTAGCCACAGAAAGAAGTCTGATGCGCTTTCTCCTGACTGCTGAGTTCTGACCACTGACCCCCTTTTCAAGGGCTGCAGAATTTATGGCGCGCCTACTAGTCATACTTAGCCTTCAGCTTGCGTACAATCCAGTCCGCCATAATATTGACGATCAGGGTCAAAATCACCAGGATAAAGGCGGCATACATCAGGGCCGCTACCTGGATGCCCTTGGCCTCGGCAAACTGGTTGGCCAGTAAGGAGGCGATGGTATTGCCCGGCTGAAGAATGGAGGAATTAATCGTATTGGCGTTGCCCACCAGCATGGTCACCGCCATGGTCTCCCCCATGGCCCGCCCCAGGGCCAGCATAACGCCACCGACAATGCCGGAAATGGCGGCGGGAATCAGTACCCGAAAGATGGTGCCCCAGCGGGTAGCCCCCAACCCGTAGGACCCCTGGCGCAGCTCCGGTGGTAGGGCTGCCAGGGAGTCGCGGGAGATGGCGGTGATAATCGGCAAAATCATCACCGATAGCACCAGGGAGGCGGCCAGGATGCTGGGGCCGGTGAAGCTGACGCCAAACAGGCTGAAAAACCACTTCAGGGCCGGAATCAGGACGAAAATACCCCAGAGACCGTAGACCACACTGGGGATGGCCGCCAACAACTCCACTAAAAACACCAACACGGTGCGAATCTTCAGGGGAATAAAGTTTTCACTCAGGAACAGAGCCGTCCCCAGGCCTAGGGGTACGGCTATCAGTAGGGAGATGGCTGAGGTTAACAATGTGCCGTAGACCATCGGTAACACCCCGAAGGACTCCCGCCCCTCCACCGGGTTCCAGGCGCTGGTCCATAGGAAGCTTAAACCGTACTCCCTAACCGCGGGCCAGGCCTGCACCAGCACCAGCAAGCCAATGGCCACCAACAGGAGCAAAATGAACAGGGCAAACACCAGCGCAGTGTTTTCAAATAGACGGTCTAAGCCTTTTTCTGTTGCCGAACGGGTACGGGAGCTGGGGGGATTAGGAGGAGTGCCAACAGTCACGATAGCCTCGTCTGAAAATCTATGGATCAGGGTAGGAGGGTAACAAGTACCCGGTGGTGCAAACTAGGGGACCCTGGCAAGGGGGGATGGAGGTCAGAAGCCAGGGGGCAGGGGTTTACTAGAAGAAGGGGGAGGTGATTGCCATCCCTCCCCCTTGCACAGCTCTACTTTAGCTTAATCGTATACTCTGGGCTAATCGCATCGGCGGCGGCCGCTACTTTCTCCCGTACGCTCTTGGGCAAGGGTACGTAGCCCAGGGTAGAGGCGATCGCCTGACCCTCATTCAAGCCGTACTCAACCATCACCTCCATGGCCTTAGCTTTGGCGGCATCAGTGTAGGTCTTATAGGCCAGAATCCAAGTGTAGGTTACCACCGGGTAGGAACCATCCCCTTCTGGGTCAGGAATGGAAACCCGCAAATCAGGCGGTAGTTCAGCCGATGCCAGGGCAGCTCCGGCACTCTCATCGGAGGGCACCACAAATTTGCCCGCCTTATTCTGCAGGGCGGCGAAGGCTAGGTTGTTTTGCTTGGCATAGCCATACTCGATATAACCCATGGAGCCTTCGGTCTGCTGGATTTGGGCGGTTACCCCTTCGTTACCCTTAGCCCCCACAAAGGTACCGGTCTTGGGCCATTCCACACTCTTGCCGCTGCCGACCTCCTTGTCAAAGTCGGGTGAGATCTTGCTCAGGTGCTTGGTGAAGACGCTGGTGGTACCACTACCGTCGGAACGATGCACAAAGGTAATAGGCTTGTCAGGCAGGGTGACACCAGGGTTATCCGCAGCAATCTTAGGATCGTTCCACTTGGTGATTTTGCCCCGGGCAATGGCGGTGTAGGTATCGCGGCTCAGTTGCAAGCCGTCTACGCCAGGTAGGTTGTAGGCCAGCACAATGCTACCGGCGGTCATGGGTAGGAGAATAACCCCCCGGGCCACCTTGGCAATTTCTTCGTCCTTCATGCCGGTGTCGCTAGCGCCAAAGTCTACCGTCTCAGCGGTGAACTGCTCCACCCCAGCGCCACTACCAACGGATTGGTAGTTGACCTGTAGCTCGGGGACCACCTTATTCAGCTCAATAAACCAGTTTTGATACAGAGGGGCGGGGAAGGAGGCACCGGCACCGGTCAGAGCCACATTGCCGCCCAGGGAAACTCCACCGTCAGTGCCCGAACCGGTTTTGCTATCGGATGTGGTGGTCGTCCCACCGCCACAGGCTGCCAGACTTGCTAGGAGGACAGCCGAGGTGGCCAGGCCCAGGTTAATGCGCAATCCCGAAAAATTATCAAGCATAGTTTCGCAATCAATCAACTAGGTAGTAAAAGTCTTTTCAGCTCTGAAACGGCTAACAAAGGCAATTGACAACAGAATCACCATAGTTCTTAATTAGCCCATCAAGGTAAAGAAAAGGTTATCAACCAATCTTGCCCCTAAACTATTGTCAATAGCCCGCTGATTCACTCCCTGGAGTTCCTCAATGAAGCCACGTTCCCGCCGAAATTTCACAGTCATGGCCCTGGTCGGGCTGCTTTTAGGCTGGTTGGTCAGCTGTGGCGGCTCCCCTTCCTCCCAGGTCACCTCTCCGACCTCCGGCGGGCCACAGGAGGTGGAATTCTGGACCATGCAACTGCAACCGGAATTTACCGACTACTTTAACCAGTTGATTGCCACCTACGAAAGTCAGAACCCCGGGGTGAAGGTGCGCTGGGTGGATGTGCCCTGGGGGGATATGCCCAGCAAAATCCTGACGGCGGTGACCGCGGGGACCGCCCCCGATGTGGTTAACCTCAACCCTGACTTTGCCGCCCAGTTGGCGGAGAAGAAGGCCTGGATGCCCCTGGAGGGCAAGGTCAGCCCGGCGGACCAGCAACGCTACCTACCCAAGATCTGGCAGGCCAACCAGCTCAATGACAGCAGTTTTGGTATTCCCTGGTATCTCACTACCAACATTACCCTATACAACCAGCAGCTGCTGGAGGCCGCCGGTGTCAAGCCCCCCACCACCTACGCTGAACTGGCCCAGGTGGCTCGGGCGGTGAAGGAGAAAACCGGTAAGTATGCCTACTTCACCACTTTTGTGCCCCAGGATGCCGGTGATGTGCTGCAGTCCTTTGTGCAGATGGGGGTGGATCTGGTGGATGGCCAGGGTAGGGCGGCCTTTAATACCCCGGCGGGAAAGGCGGTGTTCCAGTACTGGACGGATCTTTATCAGCAGGACCTGTTGCCCAGGGAGGCGTTGACCCAGGGCCATCGGCGGGCCATTGATCTCTTCCAATCCGGGGAGGTAGCTCTGCTGTCCACCGGGGCGGAGTTTTTACCCACCATCGCCATCAATGCCCCCGACATTGCCCGGGTGACGGGCAGTGGGCCCCAGATTACCGGGGATACCGGCAAGCAAAATGTGGCGGTGATGAACCTGGTGATTCCAGCTAACACCGATGTGCCCGAGGCGGCCCTGGCCTTTGCCCTCTACCTCACCAATGATGCCAATCAGTTGAGCTTCGCCAAGGCGGCGGGGGTTTTGCCCTCGGCGGTGGCCGCCCTGAAGGATAGCTACTTCACGGTGGCGGCGGGGTCGGGGGCTACCCCTGAGGACCGGGCCCGGGCGGTGGGGGCGGCCCAAATGGCCCAGGCGGAGGTGCTGGTGCCCCCCATGGATGGGGGGCAGGAGTTGCAGGCTATCCTCTATGACAACCTGCAGGCGGCTATGCTGGGGCAAAAGACCGTAGACCAGGCGGTTAGCGATGCCGCCGCTGCTTGGGATGGGCGCTGAGCGGGTAGGAGTCAGGAGGGGTGATGGGGTGTAGGGCGCAACAATTGAAAAACAGCCTGACAAACCAGAGTTAAGCTAAACCCAACCACCGTAGCCAGGGCCGCCAAGATCACGTACATTAAAACCATGAACACCAATATTAAACCTCTCGGTCTGGGGGCCACCGTGGTGATCGCGCTGCTGCTGCCCACCCAGGTTAGGGCCAACGCGTCCGCCCCGACCGATGACCCTGCTGCACCAACGGCTGCGATGTCCGATGCGAGCGATCTGAACCAGCCAACCCCAGGCCCCGATCCAACTGCTCTTGAGGCTATTAATCCTGCCGCCAGCCCTAATCCTGACACCAGCGACCAGGCCCAGGCCAGTGATCCATTGCTGCCGTTCTCTACCAGCAGCAGCGATCTACAGCCGATCTTCGCCCCCGTAGCCAGCGAGGGTAGACTGCCAACACCGCTGGCCCCGACCCTCGACTTAGCGCAAATCCTATCGGAATCCACAGCGTCAGATCAGTGGCACTTTTTGGCTGTGCCCTACATCTATGTGCCCTTTTCCATCTCGGGGTCAGCAACCTTTCAAGGTGAAGGCTTTATGGGCAATTTTGTGGGAAATTTTATCAATCCATCCCAAGACTTTAACTTTAGCCCCAGCCAGATTAGTACAGCGCTGCGTAACAGCCTGAACTTTGCATTCTTGAGCGGGTTTGAAGCCTGGACGCCGGACTACAAGATAGGGATTCTAGGCAACCTAGATTACGTTTCCCTCTCCACTGCAAGCACTGTGACCCGAGATGTCCTGATTCCGGGGGCGGCGAACTTCGTTCCCACCGAGGTCAACACCTCCCTCAATACCCAGTTGTGGCGGGGCGATTTGTTGGGCAGCTATCGCTTGTATAATCCAGCGCGGGCCAACCCGGAGGGCGTCCGTTCCGAGTACGACCTGGGGCCGTTGGTGTTTGATCTGTTGGGCGGCCTGAGCCTGATTCAAATCAACAACCAGCTGGGGTTGAGCACTAGCTTGGGTGGTAACGGCCAATTTAATAGCACTCACACGCTAGTCTCGCCGCTGATTGGCGGGCGCGTGCGATGCAATGCCAGCTCCAAGCTGGCCGTAGTCGGTTCGGGTACCATCTCTGGCTTTGGCCTCAGCGGGCTGACGCAGTATGGCATCCAGGGCGGGCTCGATTGGATGTTCTCGGGGAATACCACCCTAGGGGCTGGGTATCGCTTTAGCTTCCTCAACTACAACACCGACCAGATTAACCTAGACGTCAACCAGAGCGGCCCCTACCTCGATATCGGCTTCCGCTTCTAGGCCTTGGACTTTGGGTCCTCCAGTGCCTTTGGTAGGCCATGCCACACCCCCAACAGCGTACTAGGGCTTGCTCGGCAAACCCTACGGGAACCAGTATGTTGTGGTCTATGTGGATTAGGGTTTTGCAAATGACAGGAGATTAACGGCCATGCAACCCGTCTCGCTGCCCCCGCCCCAAACGATTTAACCCCGCTGGCCCGTGGCCCTCACCATTGGGGTGGTACTAGTGCTGCTGACGGTGCTGCCCGATCGCATTCGACTGTTTCCCGGGTGGGTTACGTACCTGCTAGGGCTGGGAATCTTGGTGGCCCTCGTCCTGGTCCCCCTCCCTGGCGGAAAGCTGCGATCGCTGCGGCTTGAGCAGTGGGTGACGCTGCTGTTTTGCCTCTGTGTAGACGCAGGAACCTTGGTGGGTCTGCGCCACCTGCTAATTGAGATGTTTGACCCATCCGGCGAGCTGGGTGGTCTAGAGCTATCTACCTCCAGCGTGACGGTGTGGGTGCTTGGCATTCTGATTTTTGCCCTGGTGTATTGGCAGGGAGATCGGGGTGGGCCAGAGTCGCGGCGGCGCGATCAAAGCACCCATCCCGACTGGCTCTTTCCCCAGGCCGACCTAGAACATATCTTGCCCCACTGGCAGCCAACCTTTGTGGATTACCTGTTTCTGGCCTACCCCACCGCCACCGCCTTCAGCCCCCAGGCTAAGCTGATGCTGATGGCCCAGAGCCTGACTTCCCTGGTCACCATTTTGGTGGTGGTGTCGCGTGCCATCAACATCCTCGGCAGTTAGGAGCGATCTGAACCATACTAAACTACCCCCAATTTTCTGGCCCTAAACAGTCGCTGTTGCTGCTGGCAGGCACCGCGGTGGGGGTGTCGTTAGGAAGGTTGTGCCCAGCCCAGCGCCACCCCCAACCTAAAATTTGCACGGCCCGACGGCGGCTGAGAACGCCTATTGCCGGGGTGGCCTGCCCACCCCCTCCACCCCTGGACCGCTGCCCCTCCACCTCGGCAGAGTCCTCCACCTCCGTTTCAGTTAGATTCCGTAGGGTTGCTTCTTCTGTCATCACGTTTTTTGATTCCAAAGTGTTCTACCACCATTGGCTATGGTGGAGAAGTACCAGTAAACACAAAGCAGGAGTTCGGGCTCGATGCTGATGGTGATCACCTTGGCCTTGAGGTAGTTATAGCCGAGGGTAAGGGCCTGGGTGGCCAGACTCGGATAGCTGAACTCCACGATCTTGAGAGAAATCCTGCCTGAGGCCGTTATGAAGGATTAATCCGTAGCTTGGCTGTGGGTGGAGTGCCTGATCCGGGGGATAATCGATCAGAATTTCCAGCCCCTGAACCCCAGGGAAGGCTATGACCCTCCAATCCCTCCATCCCCCCCGTCGTAAACTCTGGCTAGCGGCCCTTAAGCCCCCCATGTATAGTGTGGCAATTATGCCCATCCTGGTGGGTAGCGCTATTGCCTACGCAGAGACCGGTCGCTTCGACCCGGGGGTGTTTGGCACCTTTCTGACGGCGGCGATTTTGATTCTGGCTTGGGAAAACCTCAGTAACGATGTGTTCGATGCCGCCACTGGCATCGACATTAACAAGGCCCACTCCGTCGTTAACCTCACCCGTAACCGGCCCCTGGTGTTTGCCCTGGCTAACCTCTGTCTGCTGGTGGGGATGGTAGCGATGGTGGCGATCGCCCTGCGCCAGCAAGACCCTACGGTGCTGGGGTTGATCCTGCTGTGCTGTGGGTTGGGCTACCTCTACCAGGGCCCCCCCTTTCGCCTGGGTTACCAGGGGTTGGGGGAGATTCTCTGTTTCCTCAGCTTTGGCCCCCTGGGGTTGGGGGCCGCCTACTACAGCCAAACCCAGAGTTGGTCCTGGGCCAGTCAGTTGGCCGCGGCGGTGATTGGCCTGACCACCACCCTGGTGTTGTTTTGCTCCCACTTCCACCAGGTGCAGGATGATATCGCCGCTGGTAAGCGATCGCCCATCGTTCGCCTGGGCACCCAACGGGGGGCCCAACTGGTGCCCTGGCTCTGTGGGCTGGTCTTTGCCCTAACCGGGCTGGGGCTGGGGTTGGGGCTCTTTCCCCGGGCCACCCTGCTGGTCCTGGCCAGTGGGTTACCGGCTTGGCGGCTCAGTCAGCACCTGCAGCGCTACCACCATCAGCCAGAGCGCGTCAGTAACGCTAAGTTCTACGCCGTTGGCTTCCATTTCTGGAGTGGCTTGCTGCTCACCCTGGGGTTTGGGCTCAGCCGTCTGGGGTGATGGCTATCCACCTGGCCCTGCGCCCCTATCGACGGCACTTTCGCCAACCCCTACAGACGGCCCATGGGCTGTGGCGCTGGCGCCGGGGGCTGATCCTCAGACTGGAGGATGACCGGGGCCGGGTGGGCTACGGTGAGGTGGCCCCCCTGCCCTGGTTTGGCACCGAAACCCTGGAGCAGGCCCTGGCCTTTTTTAACCAGCTGGGGCCGGGCCAGGTGACCGAGCCTATACCCGATCTCCTGCCTTGCTGTCAATTTGGCCTGGGGGCGGCCCACTGGATGCTACACCATCCTCAGGATCTGCAGGGTACCCCCCCTGAGCAGAGCCCCGCCAGCGCCCTACTACCGGCGGGGGCAGCGGCCCTAGAGGCCTGGCAATACCCCTGGCACCAGGGCGTTCGCACCCTGAAGTGGAAAATTGGCGTGGCCAGCCCTGGGGAGGAAATCTCCCTGGTGCAGCAGCTGGTGGAGGCCCTACCGGCCACCGCCGCCCTGCGGCTAGATGCCAACGGCGGCCTGAGGGAGGCCACGGCCCAGTGCTGGTTGCAGGTCTGTGATCGGATCAACAACCGGGCCAGAGGGGCCCGCATCGAGTATCTGGAGCAACCCCTGCCAGCCGCCGCCCTGGCCGCCATGACCCGGCTGGCCCGCCGGTGCCAAACCCCCCTAGCCCTGGATGAGTCGGTGGTCACCGCAGCGCAACTAGAGCGCTGTCAAAAACTGGGTTGGCCAGGGGTTCTGGTGGTCAAACCGGCGATCGCCGGCGATCCCCAGCGACTCCGCCAGGTCTGGGCGGTGGGCAGGGCTCCTCTGGTGTTTTCCTCCGTCTTTGAAACCGGGGTGGGGCGCTCAGCGGCCCTGGCCCTGGCCCGGCAGTACCAGCAACAAACCGGCCAGTCCCTAGCCCTGGGGTTTGATACCCTGAACCGATTTGAGGACGATTGGGATCAGCTTTCCCCCCACCAACTATGGCAGCGTCTCTAGCCCCCCTTCTCCCCCTCGGCCCCTGCCTGGAACGGCAGCGATCGCTGGACTGGCTCTGGCCTCCCCAGGCTAGAGAGCCGTTCTGGCGAGAGGTGGATGGGCTCAGCCAGGCCCTGGAATCCTGGCCTGGAGGAGTGATGGTGGTGGCGGAACCCACCCCTCTGGGCACCCTGGCGGCGGTGCTGGCGGGGTTACGGGCCGGGGTGGCGGTGGTGCTCACCAACCCCCATTGGGGAGAGGCGGAATGGCGCCAGGTCACCCCCCTGCTGCAACCGGACTGGAGCCGCCCGCTGTATCCTAGCCTGGGGGTCTACCGGGGCCAGGGCCGGCCACCCCAGCCCCAGGTGGATCTGTGGGTCACCACCGGCGGCAGCAGTGGCCAGATCCGCTTTGCTGGCCACACCTGGAGTAGCTTGATGGCGGCGGTGCAGGGGTTCCGAAGCTATTTTGGGGTAGCGGTGGTGCGGGCCTACTGTGTCCTGCCCTTATACCACGTCAGCGGTCTTATGCAGGCCCTGCGGGTGCTGGTTACGGGGGGTACCCTGGCCCTCCAGCCCTACCCGGAGTTGAAACAGCGGGGGGGGTGGGACTGGTCTCCGGGGGGCTTCCTCTCCCTGGTGCCCACCCAGTTGCAATGGCTATTTGACCAGGGCGATCGCCACCTACCCTGGTTGCGAGGCTTTGACGCCATCCTGCTGGGGGGAGCCCCGGCCTGGCCAGCCCTGCTGACCCAGGCCCGCCACCTGGGGCTACCCCTGGCCCCCACCTATGGCCTGACGGAAACCGCTGGGCAGGTCACCACCCTGGCACCAGCGGCTTTTCTGGCGGGAGACAACAGCAGTGGTCCGCCCCTACCCCATGTTGACCTACAGGTGCTGGATCCCCAGGGCCGACCTCTGGGTCCTGGGGAAACCGGCACCCTTAGCTTGGAAACCCCTGCCCTTTGCCAGGGCTACTGGCCCGCCCGATCCGCCGCATTCCCTGGGGAACGGTTCCTCACCGAGGACCTGGGCTACCGGGATGGGCAGGGCCATCTCCACCTGGTGGGTCGGCGCAACACCCTGATCATTAGCGGTGGTGAAAAGATTCTCCCCCAGGAGATTGAGGCGCTGTTGCTGGGCACCGGTCAGGTGGCGGATGTCTGGGTGGTGGGGGTGCCCGATCGTCGCTGGGGCCAGCGGGTCTGTGCTCTGATCGTGCCCAGTCCTGAGTTTACCGACATCGAGGCCTTGGCGGTCCTGCTCAGGCCCCACCTGGCCCCTTACAAACAACCGAAGCAGTGGCAAGTGGTGACCGCCCTACCCCGCACCCCGGCCGGCAAACTGCGGCAAGCTGAGGCCCTGACCCTGATCGATGGGGGCGGTGAGATCGGTGTTTAACCGGCGGCGATCGCCTAAAGCCCTAGGCCTTCCTTGCTCTGCTGCAGTCGTTGATACAACCCCTGAATCTGCTGGTAAGCATCTTCGGGTGATAGCTTGCCACCGGTCTGTAGGCCAGAGATATAGTTGACCCGATGGGCAAACTCCTGCAGGTTGGCATTGAAGGTAAGATTTTGCAGAGAGAACTCGCCGTAGTAGCGACTCCGGGGGCAAAGTAGCTGATTGAGATCCTGCCGATCGGAGGAAGGGTTAAAATCCGTCACGCACCTCTCCTTAACCGTTTATTAAACAAATGATAACCTTCTAATCAGTATAATCAATTCCACTTTGGATTGGTGTATTTAGCCCTGACCCTGTGGCCTCTTCGCCTCTAGAGCCCTGGGGTCTAGCATGGGCCTACCCCTCCCTAGACATACTCCTTAACATTCGCCCTACT
>JBEIUS010000107.1:0-11864 GCA_040374235.1 Leptolyngbya sp.
CCGGTGAGGTGATCGCCCACCTGGCTCCATCCTCCGCAGTGTTGCAGATCAAGGCCCTGGTCAAGCAGCACGACATCAGCCAAATCAAACCCGGCCAATCCGTCAGTCTGCGAATTGATAGCTGCATTTATACCGACTTTGGCACCCTACCGGGGGTGATTACCGCCATTACCCCCGATACTGAGGGTAGGGGACAGGCCGCCAGCTACGGGGTGTCGATCCGACCGGAGACCACCACTCTCTATAGCGGCGATCGCCCCTGTGCCCTCCAGTCGGGCATGGAGGGAGAGGCCCACATCCCTCTGCGGACAGAAACTGTCCTCAGCTTTTGGTGGCGGAAACTACGTTTGGGAGTAGGGTCTTAAAGGATTGGGAGAGTCGGGGTGATGAATAGTCTAGTAAGCCCAGGGGGAGGTCAGGATGCTGCCGAAGGAAGATTTGCTGAAGGGGGTAGAGCACCGCGACTGCCTGGCTCGCCTGTTGGACCAGGCGGAGCAGGCCCTAAAAACCTGGGAGGTGGTGTACAGCGACTTCCTGTCGCCCCCCGAGCAGGCTGAGGCCCAGCGGATGGTTCAGCGCTTGACTGATATTCAAATAGTGGCCTGGGGCGGTTACCCCCAGGCAGAGCGCCAGCGCCTAGCCATCGCCCGCCCCGATCTGCCCCTGGAGATCAGCGACACGCCCCTGACCCTGCTGCAGGTGGCGGGTAACTTTATGTTCGATCCGGCCAGCCATCGGGACTTTTTGGGGGCGGTTTTAGGCACTGGCCTGGTGCGGGATAAAATTGGCGACATCCTGGTGGGGGGAGAGCGGGGCGCCCAGGTGATTGTGGTACCCGAGGTGGCGGAGTTTTTGGGTCTGCAACTCACCCAGGTGCGATCGGTGCCGGTGAAAACCCAGATGATTCCCTGGAGCGAGCTGCGGGTGAGGCCGCCCCAACAAAAGCAACTGACCACGGTGGAGGCCTCCCTGCGGCTGGATGCCATCGCTTCCGCGGGTTTTGGCATGTCCCGCAGCAAGATGGCGGATTTGATCAGTGCCGGGGATGTGCGGGTCAACTGGAAAACCATCACCCAGCCCAGCTATGCTCTCAAAACCGGTGATCTGGTGGCGATTCGGGGCAAGGGGCGGCTGACGGTGGGGGAAGTGGCGGTGACCAAAAAGGAGCGCTATCGGGTTGACCTGAGTCGCTCTAGCTAAGTTTTCTAAGGCTAATGTTAAGGAATCTGAACTAGTCTAAAGCTTAATATCAATTTATCCAAGCCCTGAATGGGTAGTCAGGGTCAGAATGATAGGTTAGGATTCCAGGTTTTTGGCTCAGCGGGAGGGACATCCCCGGGTCAAAAACGGGTCCTTTAAAAAATTTTTAACCCATGCCCAACCTTCAAAAAGACTGGATCAGCGCCCTGGCGATCGCCGCCCTGGGGGCCGGGGTAATTACCTCCTTTGCCGTCAGCCAGGGGCAAAATCCCTTGGTGGGCTTAGCCATCACCGCCTTTGCAGCGGTGTCGGCGGTGGTGATCGATCACTGGATCTGAGTCAAGGTAAGGGGTCTATAAAAAAGCCGGGGGAAGCTATCCCCCGGCTTTTTTATGGTGCAACGTGGAGTCAACCCCTAACTATGGCCACCACTGACCAACGCGGTGAGCAGGGGCATATTGGCCGCCAGCAAATAGGCAAAGGTGGCGCCACCGATACCACCGATCAAAAAGCCCCCAGCAAACTCACTCCAACCTTCATTGGAGTCAAAACCACTGGGGGGGGTAAAGGGGGTGGTGGCCTTGCTGACCGCCGGGTTAATACCGGCACCGGAGTAAATTGATAGGCAGGCGGTGAGGATAACCACCAGGGCCGCCGCACTCAGCAGCCCCGCCAGCCCAGGAATATCAGAATCCCGTAGGGGACCCAGCAGAGCAAAGGGCCCGTAGAGCAGGTAGCCATGGGCCATACCAATCTCCAGGCCCCGTCGTTGGGGAGATAGACCTGACCGATAGGCCGGTAGGTTGCCGATAAAGGCGCGGGTAAAGGGGGAAGAGTTTATGGGGGTTTGCAAGTCGCCGATTTGGGGGTCACCGGCCGGCTTAATCACATCATTCATAGGAATTTAGTTCTCCAACTCAAACAGGTCTCACAGCAACACAGTTAGGTTATCTAGGTAGGCTTCCAGATCGGTTATTTAGCCAGGGGTAGCCCTAGGGGTGCAGGAGTAAATCGGGAAAAAACCGATTGAACTCAATCAAAATCCCAGCGGTAATCACCATCCAGAGGGTGGCTACCACCGGTGCTGTGGACAGGTATTTCAGAAAATTATCCATGGAGGTCTCTCGTAGATCAGCAAGCAAGTATCAAGTAGGTGTCTTGAAAAAGGGATAGGGGGAAACTAGCGGGGGGAAACCGTAATTTCATTTTCCTTAGCGAACATCGCTCCACTGGTCATGTCCTTAAAGGCCGCCAGCGGCCAGGCAAACCCCGACAGAGAACACTTAATCGCCAGGGGCACATCGATGATGATTTCCTTTTCCTCAGGATTACTGCCACTGCGTACCGCAATCAGGTAGGCGCGACCTACCCAACCAATCCAACCAGCGATGTATAGAAATAGCAGGCTGGGAATCAGAAATTCGCCAGCGTGGGCCAGATCACCGTCCACCACCAGGTGGGGCAGCCCGTCACTGCCACAGAGCAAACTAGAATTACCGTAGAACTCAAACCGCGCCTTAGCCTGAGCAGTGGTGGCATTGGCGGCCCGCTTCAAGAAGGCCGGGTTTTGCCCGCAGGGGGTGAGGCCCGATACGTTATCTCCGGCCAGACTGGCGGAGGCGGGGGCGGCAATGCCAAACCAGAGGGAAAGGACTAGAGCTATTGCAAAAAACCGTCGCATACACTGTTCCTCTATTTACCTAATAAACCCAGAGCCTATCAATCAACCCTGGGCAATTGAACAAAAGTTAAGTTTTTTAACAACGTTTCACCTAACTTGTTCACCCAACTTGCTGGCCATAATACCGCGCCATTGAAACCGCCGTAAAGCTAAGATCACTAGGGTGTTTACATCTCTACAAATTTCCCCCGCAGAGTCGCTGGTTAGACTATGGCGCTGATGAGGGGGCCACGACAAAGCAGGAGGAAGCCTCGGCCATGACCACGATCCTAGCCCTGGAAACCAGTTGTGATGAGACCGCGGTGGCGGTGGTGCGAGATCGCCAGGTACTCAGCAACCTGATCTCCTCCCAGGTTGCCCTGCACCAACCCTACGGGGGGATCGTGCCCGAGCTGGCCTCGCGGGAGCACGTAGTTACCCTGGCCCAGATCCTGCCCCTGGCCCTAGAGCAGGCCGGGGTCGGTTGGGGAGAAATTGACGGCATCGCCGCCACCGCCGCCCCCGGTTTGGTGGGGGCCCTGATGGTGGGGTTAACCGCTGGCAAAACCCTGGCCATGGTGCACCACAAACCCTTTCTGGCGGTACACCACCTGGAGGGCCACATCTACGCCAACTACCTGGCCCATGCCGAGCTACAGCCGCCCTTTCTCTGCCTGCTGGTGTCGGGGGGGCACACCAGCCTGATCGGCGTCCAGGGCTGTGGCCAATACCAAAGTTTGGGGGAAACCCGCGACGATGCCGCTGGGGAAGCCTTTGACAAGGTGGCCCGCCTCCTGGGGTTGGGCTATCCCGGCGGGCCCGTGTTGGACCGCCTGGCCCAGACCGGCAGCGGCCAGGCCTACCCCCTGCCGGAGGGCAACATTTCCCTGCCCGAGGGGGGCTTCCATCCCTACGACTGTAGCTTTAGTGGCCTTAAAACCGCCGTGGCTCGGCTGGTGGATAAACTCAAACAAACTGGACAGGATGGGTTACCCCTGGCGGACCTGGCCGCCAGTTTTCAAACCACCGTGGCCCGCAGCCTCACCCGACGAGTGGTGGCCTGCGCCCGGGACTACGGCTTCACCACCGTGGCGGTGGGGGGTGGGGTGGCGGCCAATAGTGCCCTACGCCAGCACCTGCAGCAGGCCGGTCAGGAGCAGGGGTGGCGGGTGTTGTTTCCCCCTTTAAACCTGTGCACCGATAATGCCGCCATGGTGGCCTGCGCCGCCGCCGAGCACTTGGATCACGGGCATCGCTCTGGGCTGCAGGTGGGGGTCCAATCTCGCCTGGGGCTGACCCGGGTGATGGACCTCTACCCGGTCGTCTGACACCTAGACCCTGGGCTAGGGAAGAAAAGCCCTCCCAACGACGTCGCCGGGAGGGCCAAACAGGGTGCATCTACCACTACTCTTTTCTAAAAACCAGGGCAAATTCCGGGAAAATTCGGAGGCTTCACCGGAACTTGATAGTCTACCGCTATGATGCAGGTGATTTATGAATTTTCACCTCGGTTTTCTGACCCTACTTTCTGGTCCTATTGTTCGCCCCTAGGGGCTTTATGCCATGGTCCCACTTGACACCATCCCTGCCCCGCTCCAACCTTCGCCCCTGGCGGCGGCTGTTTATATTGTTGGGGCGGGGCCTGGGGATCCGGAGTTGCTCACGGTCAAAGCCCAGCGCCTGCTCAGTCAGGCTGATGCGGTATTCTACGCCAATTCCCTGGTGCCGCCCCAGATTTTAGATTGGCTGCGGGCCGATGCCGATCGCATCGGCACCGCTAACCTCACCCTGGAGGACATCCTGCCGATGATGATCGAGCGGGTGCGGGCGGGGCAGTCGGTGGTGCGGCTCCAGTCCGGTGACCCCAGTCTTTACAGCGCTATCCACGAACAGATGCAGGCCCTGGCGGCGGCGGCGATTCCCTTTGAGGTGGTGCCGGGAATTAGCGCCTACCAGGCGGCGGCGGCCCGCCTGCAGGTGGAATTAACCGTGCCGGGGCTGGTGCAGTCAATTATTTTAACCCGCATCAGTGGTCGCACCGCCGTACCCGAGGGGGAGGAACTGGCGACCCTGGCAGCCCACCGCACCAGCCTCTGCCTCTACCTCAGCGCCCGCCATGTGGAGGCGGCCCAGGCCCAACTCCTAGAACATTATCCGGCAGATACCCCGGTGGCGGTGTGTTTCCGGCTGGGTTGGCCGGATGAGCAGATTTGGCAGGTACCCTTGACGGAGATGGCGGCCCTCACCCATCGGCAAAACCTAGTGCGCACTACCCTTTACCTGATCAGTCCAGCCCTGGCTACTGCCGGCGGGGAGGGGGGGCCGTCGCCCCGGTCTCGCCTCTACAACCCGGATCATGATCATCTGTTTCGGCCCCGATCTAGGGCCAACAGCGCTGCGCCCCTCCGGTAGTCATGGCAAGATAGGGAGGGAGGGGGTTAGTTATCCCTCCCGATCGGTGCCGCTAACCTGTCCATGCCCATGACCCTCCCCGCCACCCCCCTCTCCTGGAATCAACTCACCAGCCTCGATACCTACAGCTACGATCGGGTGAATGGCCCCACCAATGCCCAGGCCAATCTGCGCCTGTTTGGTCAGTCTGAATCGGCGGTGCGGGTCACCCTCTACCGCGATCGCCATGCCTGGTGCCCCTACTGCCAAAAGGTCTGGCTCTGGCTGGAGGAAAAACAGGTGCCCTATCGTATCCAGAAGGTCACCATGTTTTGCTATGGCGACAAGGAGGTCTGGTACAAACGCCGGGTGCCCTCCGGCATGCTACCGGCCCTGGAACTGGATGGCGGCCTGATCACCGAGAGTGATGACATTTTAATGGCCCTGGAGGGGTGTTTTGGCCCCCTGGGGGCGGCCATGACCGATGCCCGGGTGATGCCCCTGCGGCAATTAGAACGGGTACTGTTTCGAGCCTGGTGTCTGTGGCTTTGCCAGCCCCACCGCTCCGACCGGGAGGATGGCCGGGCCCAGGACCAGTTTGTCGGCGTGGCCAGGCGGGTGGAGGCCGCCCTGGAGGCCACCCCTGGCCCCTACTTTCTGGAGGATTTCAGCACCGCTGACCTGGTGTTCATTCCCTACGTTGAACGCATGAACGCTAGCCTTTACTACTACAAAGGCTACGACCTTAAGCAGGCCCACCCGGCCCTGGCGGACTGGTTCATCGCCCTGGAGACCCGGTCCACCTACCGAGGCACCCAGAGTGACTTCCATACCCATGTCCACGACCTGCCACCCCAAATGGGGGGGTGCTACGCCAATGGTCTGCCCCCAGCCGCCCTGCACCGGCAGCAGGTGGATCAGGGTCCCTGGGGGGACCTGCCGGAGGTGGGCTATCCAGAGCCAGTCACCAGTGGCCTGGAGGCCCTGCATCGGGTACTGAAGCATCGTCATAGCCTGATGGCGGTCAATCCGGCGGCCCCAGGAGTGGTGGATGAAGGGCTACGCTGTGCCCTCACCCACTTGGTGCAGGGAGACCTCTGCCAGCCACCGCCGGGCGCTGACCTGGCCCTGCGTTACCTGCGCGATCGCATCAGCGTACCCCGGGATATGTCCCTCTACGCGGCTCGACGTCTGCGCACCAGCCTGGAGGCCACCGCGGCTCTGGCGGGTACAGCCGCCCCTGCAGCCCTACCGACCCAACATCGCCGCGACCAGGACCCAGCCAACTTTGTGGCGGTGGGCTAGGGGCGGCCTAGTTCCCAAAGCCCACATACCAGAAGTAAGTGGCCATGGGGATCACGGTGGCCAGCACTAACAAGACGATCAGCAGCACCGCGTTGTTGCCCCGATTCTCTTCGGTGGTTTCCGCACTGGCGAAGGTGCTTTCGCTTTGGTTGTCAAAGACCTCATCAAACACCGGCGGGCCCGGATCGGGCTGGCCACTCAGCACCGCCACCAGGCGATCGCTGGCATCCAGCAGGGCCTGGTTGTACCTGTCACCCTGCAGCAGGGGCACCAGCACGGTCTCCTGGGCCACACTGGTGGCCGTAGGGGCATCCAACTGGGTGGCGGTCACCTCCCCCACCCGAATCCCTACGGTTTTGGTTACCTCATCCAGCACGATCAGGGTTTGGTTAGCCTGATCCGCCGGGGTGGGGTACCAACGATCAAACAGCTTATCGGTAAAGGTCTGCACCGTTTCGCCGTAGTCAAAGTGGTGAATGGTCACCAGACGCACCTCATTGCCGGTGCTAGCCGCCAGGTTAGCCAATTGACTGGCAATCTTACCCTCATTGATGCGGCTAATAATATTGGCCCCATCCACCAGCCAAGTGGCTTCGCCAGCCCTCACCTGGGGCATCTCAAACACGGCGATCGCCTGGGCCGACGCTACGCCCCAGGTGAGGGTCAGCCACCCCGCCACCAGACTCGCTAGCCAGACTTGGAGTAAACGACGGGGCTGGATCAGCCAGGCTGGAAGTATCATGGGCCTCTACCTCGAAATCCTCTTCCCCCTACTATAGGGGATAGCCAGGCGGGATCGAAAGGGAACAGTTTGGCGAATGGTTACAAAGTCGGGAGGGGGGCGGCCAAACTGGTAGGCTAGAAATAGCCATGCTGGTTTAGCAAAGGATCCCCGACCCTAGGGGCTGGTGGAACCCTACCCCCGTTCCCGGTATGGCCTGGGGTCAGGATACCCTCTGATCGGCGGCATCAGTATTTTTAATGCTTAGTTTTTAATTCTTAACGGTTTCTGCCATCACAAAACCCATGGGCAATTATGAGCAATCCCACATCTGTGGTGGACGAGTTGCTAAGGGCAATTCCCCAGCTAAGACCAAGACTCTACTTTAAAACCTCCCTCACCGCCCTCTCCCATGCCATGGAAGACCATATTTTGGCGGGCATAGGGGGCGCCCTGGTGGTGGCTAGTTTTCAGCAGGAGCGGTTTTATCAACAGGAAGCCAACCGGTACCAGCGCATTGCCGATCTGAGCGATCAACTTTATGTGCTGTCGGGCCAGGGTACTCGCTTTAAAAGCCATAGTAAACACTATCAAACAGTGGTATTTAGCCCCGAGGATGCCCTCACCGAGGAATGGCACCTAGTGGTGATCAGTGATCAGTACCAGGCCTGCCTGATCTGTCGGGAGCGGCACTCACCGGACTCAGGGCGGCGCCCCAGCCTGGAACAAAGTCGACGCTTTGAAGGCATTTGGACCCAGGACCCCTACGTCACTCAACGGGCAGCAGAAATTTTACTGGATCGGATTGCGGCCTACCGCCCGGAATTGCAGGCCCCTACCCAGGAGGCCAAGCAACGCCACCTCAAGACCCCGGCCGTCATATCCCAGGGCTGGGATGACGGTGGTGCGGCGGACCCATTCACCCAACGGCTGGTCACCTATCTGCAGGCGGGGCAGTACAAGTTACTCAAGGCTTACAAGGCCATTGCCGCCCAGGAGCGGCGGGAACGACTGGTCAACTCCATCACCGCAGTGATTCGGCAATCCCTGGAGGCGACGGAGATTTTCCAGCAGGCGGTGACGGAGCTAGGCCAGGCCCTGCAGGTCTGCCGTTGCTTAATTTACCCCTGTCAGGCCGAGGATGTCGCCGTCACCATTCTGCACCAGCACCTGCAACCGGGGGTATCCTCCCTGTTGGGGGAAACCTGGCCCCTGGCTCCTAACCCTCTGTTTGCCTATGTGCAAGACGCCTTAGAGGTAGTGGCGATCGCCAATACCGCCGATCCTACCTCACCCTACGCCCAGGAATTGGCGGCGATCGCCCCCCTGATTCAACGCTGGGGCATTCGCTCCTGGTTAATCGTCCCCCTCACCTACCAGGGGCGTCTGGTGGGCTTGATCGAACTACACCACTGTCAACCCCAGCCCTACGTCTGGAGCGAGGACGACAAGGCCCTGGTGGACGCCATTGCCACCCAGCTCAGCGTGGCCATCATGCAGGCCCAGGCCTATGCCCACCTGCAGGACCTCAACCAGCAGTTGGAGGCCCTGGACCGCACCCGGGGTAATTTAATCGCCATCACCGGCCATGAGCTGCGCACCCCCCTCTCGATCATTCAAGTCTGCCTGGAAAGCCTGGCGACGGAACCCGACATGCCCCCCGATCTGCGCCAGCTAATGCTGCAGTCTGCGCTGGAAAATAGTGAACGACTGCGGAAATTAGTGCAGGATTTCCTCACCCTCTCCAAACTGGAAAGTGGTCGGGTGGAGTGGAACCTGGAAACCCTCTCAGTTCAGGAGTGTATTGACCTGGCCCTGAGCAGTCTCTATGCCCAGGTCGATCAACCGCCGCGATCGGCGATCAAGGTGAAACTGCCGAAACAGCTTCCCCTGGTCAGGACCGATGGGGAGTGGTTAGTGGAATTGTTGGTTAAGCTGCTGGATAACGCCAGTAAGTTCACCCCCCCGGAGGGCAAAATTACCATCCAGGTGAGTCAGCCCAACCCTGCTTACCTGCAGGTGACCATCGCCGATACTGGCCGTGGCATTGAGCCCAGTCGGCTGGATGCGGTGTTTGATCGGTTCTATCAGGAAGAGGGGGCCCTGCGCCGTACCACCGGTGGCACCGGTCTGGGATTAGCCATGTGTCGCCATATCATTCAGGGTCTGGGGGGTAGGATTTGGGCGGAGTCGGGCGGTAAAAACCAGGGTAGCCAGTTTCACTTCACCCTCCCCGTTGCCCCAGGGCAGATGGATAACCGTGACAGCCATGGGGTGCGATCCACCGGTCGTCGGGTGGCTCCCCAGCGGCTGTCTAGCCTAACCTCCCACCCCGCCATTTTGGCGGACGATTAACCCCTGCCATGCGACTAGACTCCCTCCCCCCCTACCTACCCTGGCTGCTGTTTGGGTTGCACTGTGCCGTTGGGCTGGTGGCGGCCCAGATCGCTGGACGTAAAGGTTATTCCCACCAGGTCTGGCTACTCTGGGGTCTGGTGGGGGGAACGGCGGCCCTGATCGACAGTCTGCGCCGGCCCCACCGACCTCAGTAGGGTATAGTCCCATGGGACTGGTCATTAAACCGCTGGATGCGCCACAGTTCGGTGTTATGGCGATTGGGCCCGGTCTGCTGCCAACGGCTATGATCCAGCCAAAACTCAAAGCAGGCGGTGGGGGGGATGGCAAACCCCCAGGTGCGATCGCAGCCCATTAACTGGGCGATCAGATGAAATAAACAGCCCTGGTGGCTGATCACCCAAAGCTGGTCACCGTTGCCATGGCGATCCAGAATCTGCTGTAGCCAGACCTGGGCCCGTTGCTGGAGCTGCAGCGGAGTTTCCGCCTCGGGCACCGGGTGCCAGTCCAGGTTGGTGGTCAACCGCTGGCAGATCTGGGGATGGCGATCACAGGCCTGGGCCCAGGTGAGGCCGGTGAAGATGCCCTGGTGGCTTTCCCGTAGATCCGGGCTATAGACCACCGGTGCCAGGGGGGCTGCAGCGGTAATTCCCAGGGCGGCCCTAAAGCCAGCTTGGATAATCGCCAGGCTGGCGGTGGCCCGTTCCAGGGGACTGCAATAAATGTGGGTGGGGCGCCAATCCTGGCTGGCCAGGTATTGCCCCAGACTCAGGCACTGTTGCTGCCCCAGGGGGCTGAGGGAGGTAGACTGCCATCCCTCCATGCGCCCCTCCTGGTTGCCCAGGGACTGACCATGGCGGACTAGTAATAGCTTCAGGTAGGCCATGGATTACCCCTAGCCGGTGGCATGGGCCTTGAGGGCGGTTAGCACCCGATCGTGGAGCAGGCCATTGCTAACGATCACCCCCCGGTTGTCGACAAAGCGGGCCTCCCGGGAGAAATTCAGGGGTCGCCCTTCCATGTCCGTGACCCGTCCGCCCGCCTCCTGCACCACCAGGGTGCCAGCGGCGTGGTCCCAGATTTTCTCCCGGTAGTCGGGGGTTTTCGGAGATGGCAAGCGCAGGTAAAGTACGGCTTGGCCAGCGGCGACGGCGGCATACTTGGCCTGGCTATCCATGCGGAGGGAGGGGATGGTGATGCCAGCGGCGGCGGCGATCGCCGCCTGCTCCGCCTGGTTGCCGTGCCCTGCCTCAACACTTTCCACAAACCGATAACGGGCCTCCTCAGTGCCATCGCTGACCCGCAGGGGTTGGGCTGGCCCCGTATCAAACAGGGGCATGATCACCGCCCCCTGGCCCCGCACCGCCACCAACAGCAGGCCCCGATCACCGCCATCAAAACTCAGATAGGGACAGCCCAATACCCCCACCTTCAGGTCCCCCTCTTCCACCAGAGCCAGGGCAATGGCGTACTGATCCCCCCGCAAAAAACCCTTGGTGCCATCAATGGGGTCCAGGGTCCAGTAGCGGGGGGCCACATCTCCATTGCCGTGATCAATCCAGTCGATCACCTGGTCAGGGCTACTATCCGCTACCCAGCGGCCCACCTGGGCCGTCACCGTGGCCAGCACCGTGGCCATCTCGGGCTGCCGCAAATCCGCCCCGTCCTCCTCCCCCACCACCGGGTCCTGGGGAAAGGCCAGGGCCAGGGTCCGACAGATCACCGCCTGGGCGCCAAAGTCCGCCACGGTCACCGGGCTTTTATCAGACTTTTCAATAGCAGCCGGCACCATTTCCTGTCGGACTGCTTCACACAACCGGGCCGCCTGCCGCACCGCTGCGATCGCCACGACCTTCTCTTGCTCGTAATTCACTGATTGACCTCAATATCCAACCCTACCTAGTTTAAAGGACGATAAGTTTCGACCAAAGACCAATTAAGGCTGACTGACAAAACACTCACTGCCCTCTCCCCAACCCCTCTCCCATAGGGGTTGGGGAGCCAGGTTTCATCCCTAAATACCTTCTCCCACAAGGGGCGAAGGGATTTAGGGATGGGGGAAAAAAGATTAGTCAGTCAACCAGATACCTACATTCCGCAGGTTGACAAATGATTAGCTAGATGGGTAGTAATACCGCTCAACCGGCGGTCCCAATAGGCGAATAATCAGTTGTCGCTCCTCGGTCAGGTTACTGATCTGGCGCTGGCCCTCCAGGTTAATCCAGTGGATAC
>JBEIUS010000221.1:0-4129 GCA_040374235.1 Leptolyngbya sp.
CGCTCGATTACCCGATATTAAGGTATTAACTTAGTTTACTAAAGAATTTCGAGAAGAATATAAACACCGGCGGATTATACTTGACATTAGCGCCTAGGTATAGGCAAAGCTCGCCCTTCCCCTGACTGGGGAGGGGTCGGGGCAGCGGGTGAACCCTCGGGGGTGAGGGGTTGGTCAAAGGGAATGGAGGGCTGGGTAGGAGCAAAGGGGTCAAGGGGGCTTTCTAGCTGATCAGCGGGTGGCAAGGGACTAGCGCTGGTCCCAGGGGTAGTCAGATTGATATCCCTCGGCAACGTCGCCAGAGCCACCCGATCACCCCCCACCGATCTCAGCACATCTAAAACCGTAATCACGTCTTCATAGCGGGCATCCCGGGAGGCGTAGAGAACGATCAAACCGGCGGGGCTAGCCTGGTTATACCGCTGCAGCACGTCATAGAGCAAATCAACCGTCACCGGCTGTTGATCCAGATAGACCTGTCCCAGGCTATCCACACTGACGTAGAGGCGACTAGCGGGGCCATCTTGGCTAGCCTGCCCCGGCAGGGGTTTACCCGTCTGAGCGGCGGGCAAATCTAGATCGATGGCCTGCTGTCGAGTTAACCCCACCGCCGCCAGGATAAAAAAGGTAAGAATGCAAAAGATCACATCAATGAGCGGAATAATTTCCATCCGCACATCTTCCCTGGGGGTGTCTAGCAAGTCGACTTTCATGGGGTGGAGGCTTCTTGAGGAATAGAATTAGCGTCTAGGCTAGGACCTGAAGTCTGGCGGGCCCAACTCTGGCGGTAAAGTAGCTCCAATTCGCTACCGGCCCGGCGAAACATTTTCGCCTGTCCAAAGATAAACCCCTGAAAAAGGCGGTAAAAGGCCAGGGTGACAATGGCAATAATTAACCCCGTGGCGGTACTGATCAGGGCCTCACTAATACCCAGGGATGCCCCCGCCGTAGCATCGCCGCTGCCCAGGTCACTGAGTTGGATGGACCCGAGGGAGTTGATCAGCCCCAACACCGTACCCAGCAGCCCCAGCAGGGGAGACAACCCAATCACCGCCTCCAGGACCTTATCCCCCTTACCCATGGTGGTGAGCTCTTCATTGGCCGCCGTTTCTAAAGCCAGGCGGAAGACCTCGGGATCGGGAGACTGGAGCTTTAGGGCCGATACCAGGAAACGCCCCATGGGTAACTGGGTAGCCCGCTCAGCAATTTCCGCCGCCGCCGACCATTCCCGCCGGGCCGCCTCTAAAACCCGCCCTGAAACCTCCCGTTCCCGGGTGAGGATGCGGGACCAGAACCAGACTCGCTCCAGGATGGTGCCCAAGGCCAGGACGGACAATAGTAGCAATGGCCACATGGCCGGACCGCCCCGGCTAAAAAGCTCAGGTATACTCACAGGGTTCTCCTTATCACCACAATCATCAAGTCTGTCGCACCGGATGGCTTTTCAGTCACCCTGGCGTTGCCAGCGCTGCGAGCAAGCATAACAATTCTAGTGAATTTAGGATCACTTCCACACTAAGGAAGGGATGATCTGATGCTCTTAAGGCGGGGGAGCAGAAGTCAGCAGGCTACTAACTTCTGCTCCAGTAAAATGTCGGAAATGTCCCGACTGGCGCTCTTACCTGCCTGATTGACTGATAAAACCCGCACTGCCCTCTCCCAGAACGGGAGAGGACCTGGGGGGCCAGGTTTCCAGTTTGAAATTCCTTTTCCCCTTGCGGGAGAAGGAATTTAGGGATGAGGGGAAAAAGATTTGTCAGTCAACCAGGTTACCCACAAAGCAGAAGCCCGGCAACTGCCATAGCTACCGGGCTTATTTTATAGGACAAAAATAAAGGATGAAATGAATCCAACTTACCAGAGACAAAACCCCGTAGTCATTGAGGAACTTTCTCAACTTAGTCTTGCTTTTCTAGGGGTGATTCAACACTGTGGCCAAGGAAACCTATAGCTTCGTGAAGACAGAGCCCTCACTCTAGGATGGGAGAAAATATCAACAACCGATGGTTAATGCTGCTGGTATTTGCAATAGGAGTGTAGACCTTACCGAAATAACAACCTCCTCTCTGATGAAGATTAAACCACTTGGATTGGAAGTCTGAGGTGACTTGACTGCTCTGAGTCCGTTGCTTTACTTACCTCATGGTATTCAGCATAACCTCTTTTTAATCACCTGTCTGGGTATGATACTAAAGTTTATGTTTGAGTTAAGGTCACCCTTAATCTGGATAATTAGGTAAATGAGTAGTAGGTATAACGGTTTTTAAGGGGGCAAAGCATAGGTTTGGGATCGCTAGAGACCGGGGGATGGCAGTGAACCCAGTCTGGTCTAACTGCATCGAGAAACGCCATGGCGGCGTGATAGAGATAAATAGAAATAAATGGAAATGGTTAAGATAGGCGACCAAACCGTGGAACGGCAAACAATTCTAATTACCGGGGCCAGTAGTGGCATTGGGGCGGCCTGCGCCGAACATCTGGCGGCCCAAGGGGCCCGGCTGTTACTGGCAGCCCGTCGCCAGGACCGCCTGGAGAGCTTAGCCACCGATCTTCAGGATCGTTACGGTACGGAGACCTGCTGCCTGGGCCTGGATGTGCGCCAGCCCCAGGCCGTCGCACAAGCCTTGGAGGGGTTGCCGACAGCTTGGCAGGCGATCGATGTGCTGATCAACAATGCCGGCCTCAGCCGGGGCCTGGATAGGCAGTACGAAGCTCCCCAACCGGATTGGGAGGAGATGGTCGACACCAATATCAAGGGGTTGATCTACCTCACCCAGGCGGTGGTGCCCGGCATGGTGGCTCGGGGTCGGGGCCATGTGGTGAATGTGGGTTCCATTGCCGGTCGCCAGACCTACCCTGGGGGCAGTCTGTATTGCGCCACCAAGGCTGCCGTTAAGGTGCTCTCCGAGGGGCTTAAGATCGACCTGCTAGGCACGCCGGTGCGGGTAACTAACATTGAACCGGGCCTGGTGGAAACGGAGTTTAGTGAAGTCCGCTTCCACGGCGATCGCGATCGGGCCGAGGCGGTTTACCAGGGCACCACCCCCCTCACCGCCGCCGATGTGGCGGCGGTGATTGGCTTCGCCATCAGTCGGCCCGCCCATGTGAACCTCAGCGAAATTTTGCTGATGCCCACGGATCAGGCCTCGGTGTTCCATGTGCATCGTTATTAAAAGGTAGGGGCAGAAGTCAGTAGCAACTTACCCATACAGGCGACCATGGCCAATTTGGTGGGTTTACCTCGCTTCACCAGGTGCTGATAGTAAGCCCGAATGGAAGGGCTATGGCGGATGGCGACCAAGGAATCCTACAAATAGCTTCTATCGGCAGAACAGAATAATCAATGTTTACGTGCCGGAGGAATCCGGTTAGGGGAGTGTTCAGAAAACCCCGTCAAAGCAGGCTAGAACCACAGTCCGGGTATCGTTCCCGGCGTCTCCCGGCAAGCCCACCCTGATCCAGGGTCTGCGGCAGCTTGAGGCGATCTTCCTGGGATCGAAACTGGTTCAGACTCCACCTGTGTGTACACCGTAGCCAGTATTGGGGGGCCAGGGGGCCTGTCAGAAACCCAGTAGAAAGTGGTTGATCTATCGCCAAAATTCCCCACAGACCCCCTAAATCCCCCCATAGTGGGGAACTTTGAAATGTAGTAGATCATCGATACCGGTAACGCTTATTCATAAAGATTTAGAAAGACTCCTATGCACCTTATCCGGTTAGTAGGCGCCATAGCCAGAGCTAAATTTTCGAAGTGCGGAATATTGATGCGCGATCGCCTGGCAATTCAGATGTAACAGCAATTTAACAAAGTTACGAACTTAAGTATCTTTCGCTGGCTTACTAAAGACAAATAACAGGGTTCATAAGTAAACTACCTCGGGGTGAGCAGGGTTTTATGACTGATCCCACGAGAGTGTTCGGAAGACACAACCTAATCAGTCCAAAACTTTTAGTTTCCGGTTCCCTGGATTGAATCTTACACAAAAAACTGGTCACTCCCACAACACTGACTCGTTTCCCGAGAGAGAGAATAGAATTCCTTTGCATGCGGGGCATGTTTGGGTGGGTGTGCATGGGTGTAGGGTTTAGGGTTTGGGGTTTAGGGTTTAGGGTGTTTGGGTGGGTGTGC
>JBEIUS010000251.1:0-2782 GCA_040374235.1 Leptolyngbya sp.
CAAATCGCCGATCGCCTGCCTCGGGCGGTCCGCGATATTTCTCTAAAATGTGGTAAAAACGCTCGTCTGGTTGTGGAAGGCGGCGATACCCTGATTGACCAGATGCTCCTAGAGCGACTCTACGATCCCCTCACCCACCTGGTTAATAATGCTATCACCCACGGCATTGAGTCTCCAGAGGAACGGCTAGCCCTGGGTAAGGCCAGGGAAGGAGTGATTACGGTGCGGGCTTTCTACCAGGGTAACCAGACGGTAATTTACATTGCCGACGACGGAGCTGGTATTAATCCGGTGGTGATCAAGGCTAAAGCCCTAGAAAAGGGGTTGATTACCCCTACCCAATCTCAAACCATGACGGACCTGGAAGTCTATGACCTATTGTTCTTGCCCGGGTTCACCACCCGTGAACAAGCGGACGCCTTTTCTGGCCGAGGGGTGGGGATGGATGTGGTGCGTACCGCCCTGATGGATATTCGGGGCGCAGTTACCATCGAATCAGCGATTGGCAAGGGTACCAGCTTTACCATTCGTCTCCCCCTTACCCTAAGCATCACCAAGGCCCTCAGTTGCCTGAATAATCAGGCTCGTATCGCCTTCCCCATGGATGGGGTAGAGGACATGCTAGATATTCCCAAGGACCAGATTCAGATCAATCCTGACGGTTATTCCTATGTTCCCTGGCGCGATACCCTGCTGCCCTTTCGACCCCTGGGGGATCTGCTGAAGTTTAACCGTGGCTTGGGCCGTGGCCGAGTCTACGGCGGTGCCCCAGATAGTGACCTCATTGCTGTCGTTGTGCTCAGAAGTGCGAACACCTTTATTGGGGTGCAGGTGGATCAGGTAATCGGTGAGCAGGAAATCGTCATTAAGCAGCTGGAGGGTCCTGTACCCAAACCCATCGGCATCGCCGGGGCTACCGTGCTAGGGGATGGTCGAGTCATGCCCATTGGCGATGTTTTAGAATTAATCGATCTGGCTACGGGTCGCCTGCGTCGGGACGTTTCCTCACCCCTATGGGGACCCTCCCGGCCAGGCCCCCTGGAGTCGGTTGAGGCTCCCAACCAGTCTACCCAAACCGAGCCCACGGTACTGATCGTAGATGATTCGATCACCGTCCGTGAGTTGCTATCCATCAGTTTTAGCAAGGTGGGTTACCGGGTAGAGCAGGCCCGGGATGGTCAAGAAGCCCTGGAAAAGCTGCGTTCTGGTTTACCCTGTGACTTGGTCTTTTGTGATATTGAAATGCCCCGCATGGATGGGTTGGAACTACTGTCGCGACTCCAGCAAGAGGATCACCTGAGGGAAATTCCGGTGGCCATGTTGACCTCTCGTGGGGCCGATCGCCACCGCCAGATGGCGATCGGCCTGGGGGCCAAGGCTTACTTTAGCAAACCCTACCTGGAGGAGATATTGTTGGAAGCTGCCGACCGTCTCCTCAAAGGGGAAGTGCTTACGGCCGACCCTACCTAAACCCTAAAGATTCCTATCCCTTCGCCCCAGGGCCATGGCTAGGGACCGATAATAAAGGTGTAGCCTCTATCACTATGGGGAGGCGATCCTGATGAAAACTCCACGACCAAAACCTCAAAAAACCTCGCCATCGGCCCGCCAAACTAAAAGGCGTTTGCCCCAACCTCTGGAGCCTCCGTGCCAGACTTTTAGACATCGCGATCGCGGCATTCACCTGGGTCGCGTTAAAGGGGGCTAACCTCCCTCCAGTTGTTGCTGAACCCAGGCCAGAGCCTGGGAGGAGGTGCTAACCTGACCCTCTACCTGAGCCAACTGCAGGGCGTCTAATAGCTGGCCGATCTGGGGGCCAGACTTGAGCCCCAAGGCCTGGATTAAGTCCCGCCCTGAGAGCAGGGGGCGGGGGTGGGCCAGGGGGTCCTGGGGATCGAGGTAGCGGTTCAACCAGGCTTGTATCGTAGCAGTAGGTAGCTGATGACTCCAGGCCAGTAGGGCTACTCCGGGAAAACCAGCCGCCGCTAGCTTAAACAGCTCGTACTGCCGTCGCAGGGTACGGGGGAGGGTGGCAGGTTGATCATAGAGATCCACCCGGTGGTCATTGAGGTAATGCCACCCTTTAAGGACGCTGAGCACCGCCTGTTGTTCCACCCGGCTGTACTTAAGTCGGGCAAGGGTTTCTTCCGCTTGGGCAAGGTTGTCCTCTAGGAGCTGACTGAGTTTTGTGGCCTTCAGCCAGCTGCGGTGGAGGCCAGGGGCGGTGGCGTCCTTCACCCAACCCATCAGCAGGTGGGCATAGTCAGGCCATTCCTGACGCAGGAGAGCAACGGTGCGATCGAGAAGGATAAGTTGCTGCAGATGATCCTCGGTTACCGCTGGTAACCAACTGTGCAGTAAGCCGTCCTGCCAGGCGGTCCACAGAAAATGGGATCCGGTTACCAGACTGAGCAGGCAGTCCAGCTCTCCCCTCACCCGTTCCGCCGCCATCTTGGCCAGGTGAGGGGCCAGGTGGCGAATTGTGTCCTGGGTAGTTGGATCCAGGTGAAACCCTAACTGAGCAGCCTGGCGGTAGGCGCGCAGCAAGCGCAGGGGGTCCTCCTCAAGATTCTCTGGAGCAATCATACAGAGGGTATGGCGCTGTAAATCAGCGTAGCCATTCAGGGGATCCACCAAGACTTCTCCATGGGGATTGTAGGCAATGGCATTAATGGTAAAATCCCGACGCTTTAGATCGGTGGCAATGGTGGGGCCAATCTGTTGAGCAAAGTCCACTGTGGCATTGGTAAACACCACCCGGGCAATTTGATGTTCAGCATCC
>JBEIUS010000154.1:0-7911 GCA_040374235.1 Leptolyngbya sp.
GCCCCACCGGCTGACGGTGGTAACCATCTATGCCCTGGCATGGTGGATGGGCAGTTTAGCCCTGGTGTTTGTAGGTTTACCTAGTAGTCCCCTATTGTTAGGCACTGCCCTGCTGGGCTTGGCCTGGATAGTCTGGAAATCTCTCCAGGTGGTCCTCAATTCCCCTGTCAACACTGCATCCTAGGTATAGATTTAAGGTCCGGAGCGATCGCGGCGATAGCGTCCATACTCCGCCGCCGCCGCCATCAACGCCGATGTGCTGATGAGGACCACGCTAAGGGCATTAATATCGGGCTTGACCCCAGTTCTGACTCGACTGAAAATTTCTAGTGGTAGGGGGTTGGCCCCACCACCGGCGGTAAAACTAGAAATTAGCAGGTCATCCATACTGAGCACGAAGGCCAGCAAACAGCCCGCTAAAATCCCCGGGGCCAGTTGGGGCAGCAGCACTTCGGTCAGGGATTGCAGGCGGGAAGCCCCCAGATCTAGGGCGGCTTCCTCCAAGTTAGGGTCAAGGCCCTGGAGACGACTGCCCACCACCACAGCTATGTAGGCCAGGCAAAAAACAATATGGGCAGCAATAATGGTGCCCAGGCTCAGGGGAATGGCCACCGCACTGAGAAACACCAGGGTGGCCACCGCCATGGCAATATCCGGCACAATCAGGGGTAGGTAGGCCATTCCCTGGTATAACCCCTTGCCCGGAAAACGGTAGCGAGCCAGGCCAATGGCCATCAAGGTACCTAACACCGCTGACACCGCTACCGCCACCAGGGCAATGGTGAGACTATCCTGCAGGGCCCCCAGTAGACGGCGGTCCTGTAGGAGGCTGGCATACCAGCGCAGACTAAACCCTTCCCAATCACTGCTATAGCGGGATGCATTAAAACTATAGAAGGCCAGCACTGCGATCGGCCCGTACATAAACCCATACATCAGAAGGGTGAACAGACCCATCAAACTCGGCCGGGGCGAAAAATGAGCCATGGGCAGCAAAAACTAACTAGGGCTGAGGGTGGTGGCAATGTCTTGGCGCAGGCGGGCCAGGGTAGGAGCACTGCCGGTTTCCTGTAGGACTTGCTGGAGGGTGGCACTGATGCCTTCCGGTCCCCAGCTACAGCCCTGCTCCAAGTAGGTTTGGGTGGCTTTACCGACGGCGTAGGTGCCGTAGCCAGCGGCGCTGGCCTGGGCGGTCATGGCCCCCACCAGGGCGGTCACCCCGGAGGCGCTATCCACCAGGCTAACCAGGGCGGCGGTGGTTTTTCCTGCCCCCAGCAGGCCACTGCCCAGTTGACTTACCACCAGCACCCCGGAGCTTTTTAGAAGCGCCTTCCAGAGCTGCCCCACCTGGTGGTTGGTCAGGGGAAGGCCGTAGACCTGGGCCAGGCAACGAATCATCATCAGATCGGAGATCGCTCCCCCCAGTAAATCCAGCCCCGCAACAGGGTTGAGGGCCACCGCCAGGGCCTTATACTTGGCGAACTCCCAGATGATAGCATCGGCCCGATCACGGTGTAGCTGGCTGACATGGCTGACCAGGGCGGATTCAATCTGGCGGGCGCTGCGGAGGGCATTGAGGGTAACCAGGGCGGTGCCCTCCTCCGTCACCAGGGTGAGCAGGGCCTGGCGGAGCGGCTCCATTTGGGCCGGGGGCTTTTCCCAGGTTTCCGTCACCCGACCGTCGGGCCACTCGGTCCGCACCGGCCAGGGGGCCGGGTCAGCCGCCACCATCACCACCCCATCCACCACCGGCGGGGCGGGGGCAGGGGTTTGCCCCAAACTCTGACAGAGCTGTTGCAGGTTAGTGTAGATGGCCTGGCGATCAAGGTCGGGGTAGAGATCAACTTTGTTAAACACCAACAGCAGGGGTTTATGCTGCTGCCACAGATCCAGCAGGGCCAGGTATTCCTGGCGGGTCATTTCCCCCGCCACCACAAACAGAATTAAATCCGCCTGGCGAGCCACGGCTTGGGCCATGTCGCTGCGGATGTCCCCCCCCACCTCATCCAGCCCCGGAGTGTCGATTAACTCTATTTGCCAGGGGACTTGATCCCCCTCCCCGGGGAGGGGGGGCTGCCAGTAGACTGAACGGGGCCAGCGGGTGACCCCATGGCAGGGGCCAGTATCCAACAGGGGCTCACCGATCAGGGCATTGATCACTGCCGACTTACCCCGACTTACCAGGCCAAACACCGCCACCTTCAAACAGCGACTGTCCAGCTTGGCGGTCAGGCTCTCCATCTGGCCAAGGCCGGTTTTCACAGCGCTAACATGGCCGTTCTGATCGCCGCTACTTCCCTGCAGGGCAGCGGAGTAGCGGGCCACGGCCTGGTTCAGGGTTTGACGAGCGCGGGGCAATAGGGAAAGAGCCATGGCGGGCAAGGGATGGAATGGGGGAATTCTAGGCGGGAATGCGATCGCTGTCCAGGGCTGGTGCCAAAACCTGGGCCTCAAGGGTTACCGGCGCCGGACCCAGGGCTGCGGGGCCGGGCCGCAGGATCGACAGACCCTGGTTGACCAGGGCGGTGAGCAGGTTGGGCTGCCGGTTTTGGCCGATCACCTCCTGCAGGTGCTGGGCAATGGTAGACCAGGACAGGGCGGTGGCGGGGGTGCCGGCCAGGGCGGCCCGTTCAAAGTAGTCGATCAGCGTCAGGCCCGCCATGCGGGTCAGGTAGGCGGCACTGAGGCCCTGGACGGTGCCCGCTGCCAGGTAGGTGGCAAAGTGACTTTTTAGCACGGCGGTCAGGGCCTGGCTGCAGATCTCCACCAGCCCTAGCTTCACCGTCAGACCGGCCAGGGTGCCAGCGGCCGCCTTGGCCTGATCCAGGGAGAGGTTAAAGCCGTAGATTTGCCCCAGGTCCATAATCAGCTGGCCGTTGATGGCAACGGTGGCCAGTAGGTCTAGGCTGGGGACGGGATTGGCGAAGGCCGCCGCCCCAGCTACCCACTGCAGTTGCTCCACCAGGGGTAGGGCCCGTTGTCGCCGCACCTGGTTGAGGTCAGTTTGCACCTGATTGGCCAGGGCCTCGGCCTGGCGGAGGGCGGTGGCGGCCACCAGCCTAGCCTGGGCCGTGAGCAGGTTATCCCGCACCACCTGGGGCAGGGGCTCCAGTACCACGGGGGAGGGTTCCAGGCATTCCTCCAGGCGGCCGTCGGCCTGGTGGCGTCGCACCTTAGTGGGGCGGGGGGCCACCGCCACCGCCACCACGGGCACTGGGGCGGGTAGGGCCTGGACCCGTTGCTGCAACTGATGGATCAGGGTCTGGCGATCGGCGGGAGAATAGTGGTCGGTTTTAGTGAATACCAGCACCGCCCCCTGCCCGGTCAGCAGCCGTTGCTGCAGCCAGGAGAAACTGGAGTCCGTCAGGTCGCCGTCGGTGACCAGCAACACCCCATCGTAGGTGAGCAGATCGGGCGGCGGGCCGTCGTGGATCAGGGCCAGCTCCGTCAGGCTAGGGCCGCTCGCTGCGGGCAGACCGTCACCCAGGGCCACGGTCAGGGCCTCCACCAGGATGGTTTTGCCGGTGTGGCGATCGCCCACCACCGCCAACCGCAGATCGGAACGGTCCAACGCTGTCAAAATTTGCTCAGCTTGATTACTGTAGTCTGTTGCTGGGGAGCCATTGCTGCCCGACTCCGCCCTCAGGCTAGCGATTAACCCGGCCACCCGGGTCAAGGCCGCCTCCACCCGGGACCGATCCACCACCGGCGGCGCTATGGGGCGGGGGGATACCGGCAACGGATCGCGACGACGCCACCACCAGAGACCGGTGGCCAGGGCCATGGCACTGAACAGGGTAGAGCTGTCAAAAATACTGATGTGGACCGTCTGCAGCAGCCACAGGGTGGCGGATAGGCCCAGCCCCCCCAGCAGGATTGGTTGTTTGAATGCCATGGCTAAAGGATCGGTAAAGTTAAGGAGGGAGGGCAGTCGGAGGACGCCCTCCTGGTCCCCGGTTCTCCCTATTCTGACAGACCCTGAGGCCAGATTCCAGGGGGGACTTTACACCCCCGCTGCGGGGGCAAACCGGCCTGGGGATTAGCTCTGGGTTCTGGCCAAGGCTATACCCTCAGAGCACTGGAGCCGTAGGGTAATATAGAGCGGTGGCGATTTCGCTGCCATGTCCAGTCCGTTGCCAGGGCCGGGCCTTGGGCCCTGGGTGGTGTACCGCCCCAGTCCTGACCTTCCCCTAGCTATCAATCTATGCCCTCTCCCATCCCCGCTGGAACCACCCTGCAAAGCCGCTATCGCCTGCTTCAGCCCCTGGGCCAGGGAGGGTTTGGCCGCACCTACCTGGCGGAGGACCGGGGCCGTTTTAATGAGCTCTGTGCTATTAAAGAGTTTGAACCCCAGCAGGGCAATGGCATGACGGAGAAGTCCCTGCAGCTATTTCAGCGGGAGGCGGAGATCCTCTACGCCATTAACCATCCCCAGGTGCCCAAGTTCCAGGCCATCTTCGAAGAAAACCAGCGGCTGTTTCTGGTGCAGGACTACATTGACGGCACCAGCTACCGGGATCTGCTCAACCAACGCCTGGGGCAGGGGATGACCTTTTCTGAGGCGGAGGTGCGCCAATTTTTGCAGCAGTTGCTACCGGTGCTGGCCCACCTGCACAGCAAAGGAATTATCCACCGCGACATTAGCCCCGACAACATTCTGCAGCGCCACAGTGACCAGTTGCCGATCTTGATTGACTTCGGTGTGGTGAAGGAGGTGTTTACCCGGGTGCAGATGCTGGGCATGCCCACCCAGGCCACCTCCGTGGGTAAGCTAGGCTACGCCCCCAGTGAACAAATTCAATCGGGTCGGGCATACCCCAGCAGTGATCTCTACGCCCTGGCAGTGACCGCCATTGTTTTGCTAACCGGTCGGGAACCCCAGGATCTGTTTGACGATGTGAATCTGACTTGGAACTGGGAGTCCTACGCCCGGGTCAGTCCGGGGCTGGCCCAGATGTTGAACCGGGCGATTAGCTACCGGCCCGGCGATCGCTACCAGTCGGTGAGTGAGATGGCCCAGGCCCTCGGGGCCATGACCATCCCCCAGGCCCCGCCCCGCCCCGCCCCGGCACCCCCCTCCCAGGTGAAAACCGTGGCGGTGGGACGGGCCTACCAACCCACCCAGGTGACCGCCGCTCCCCGCACCGTTACCGCTCCCCTACCCTTAGCCCCCGCCCCCGCCGAGTCAGTCTGGGAAAACCCCTGGGCGGTGGCCTTGATCGGCGGCGCCCTGGTCCTGCTAGCGGGCCTGGGGGGCTGGCTGGCGGTCACCCTGCTGAACCGCCCCGCTCCGGAGCCCACCCCCACCCCGGAAATCACTCTGGAGCCCCAAGTGCCGGAGCCCACCCCTGCCCCCGCACCCACCCCCCCCACCCCCACGGAACCGGTGGAGTACACCCAGGCCCTGCCCATCGCCGTTGATCAAGACCGTACGGTTTCCGGTTCCCTTCGCAACAATGAGACCGTTAACTACCAGTTCCAGGGGGAAGCTAACCAGCTGCTCAAGGCGGGGCTGACGGGGGAAGGGGTGCTGTTGACCCTCCTGGATCCCCTGGGCAGCCCCCTGGAGTCGGGCCAGCGGGTCTTGAATTGGCAGGGGCCCCTGCCCAGTAGTGGGCAATATACCCTGCAACTCCGACCGGTCCAGGGGCTACAACAAAGCGACTACCAGTTAAAAGTCAGCCTCCAGTCGCCGCCGCCCCCCGAGCCCGAGCCAGCCCCCGAGCCGCTGCAGCCCACTCCCCTACCCGATCTCACTCCGACTCCGACCCCCACTCCCGACCCCACCCCGACCCCCACCCCCGAGCCAGTGCAGCCGGCCCCCACTATGCGGGAGCAGCGGGTGCAAATTCCCGCCGGTCAGACCAGCGTACAGTTGAGCGGCCAGGTGAGTGAAGAGCGGGTGCAGCGCTACGTGGTCAATGCCCGGGCGGGTCAGACCATGGCCCTGGATCTGCCCAATGTCACCGGCCCTGTCACCCTGGATGTGCGGGGTCCGGGGGGTGAGCTGATTCCTGATGCCTCCCGGGTGTTGTCCTGGCAGGGGCTACTGGGCAAGGACGGGGACTACTGGATTGATGTGCGATCGCCCCGCTCCTCCCAGTACGTCCTCAAGGTGACGGTGAACTAGTATGGCCAGTTTCAATGCCCTGTTGGTGGCCGGCAGTGACACGGAGGTGGGCAAAACCGTGGTCACCAGTGCCCTGCTGGCCTATGGTCAACGCCACCATCCCCAGCGATCGCTGGCGGTGCTGAAGCCCGTCCAATCTGGGGTGGGGGATGGGGAACTGTACCAGCGGCTGTTTTTCCCCCAGGTATCCCTGGCCACCCTCATGCCCCAGGCCTTCCAGGCCCCCCTAGCGCCCCCCCTGGCCGCCGCCCTGGAGCACCGTCCCGTTGATTTAGCTCGGATCTGGCAAACCCTGACGGATCTAACCCGGCGCCACGATTGGGTGCTGGTGGAGGGGGCGGGGGGGCTGGGCTCGCCGGTCACCGATGAGTTTACCCTGGCGGATCTGGCCGCCGCCTGGCACCTACCCCTGGTGCTGGTGGTGCCGGTGAAGTTGGGGGCGATCGCCCAGGCAGTGGCCAATGTCGCCCTGGCTCGCCAGACCGGGCTAGATTTGCGGGGCATTATATTGAACTGTACCCAACCCCTGCAGGCCCATCAGATCGATCAATGGGCACCGGCCCCGCTGATCACCAACCTTACCCAGGTGCCGGTGCTGGGGGTCATGCCCCACCTCAGCGACCCGGAGTCGGCCCCGGCCCTGGTGGCGGCGGCCCAGGGGTTGATCCTGGAGCCCCTCTACCCCTGTGTCGCCGGAGTGACCCCATGACCCATGCTGGCCTGGCCCCCCTACGGGGGGGGCTGATTGTTTCCTGCCAAGCTCCCAGCGACTCCCCCCTGCACGATCCCCTGGTGATTGCCGCCATGGCGGCGGCGGCGGTGCAACGGGGGGCGGTGGGGGTGCGGATTGATAGCCCGGCCCATATTGCCGCGGTGCGCGATCGCCTGAATCAGCCCATCATCGGACTGTGGAAGCAGGTGTTGCCCCCATCGGCGGTCTACATTACCCCCCAATTTCACCATGCCGAGGCGGTGGTGGCGGCAGGCAGTGATCTGGTGGCGATCGATGCTACCGATCGACCTCGCCCCGCTGGGGAAACGCTGGCCCAGCTAATTGCCCAGATCCACGATCGCCTGGGTAAACCAGTGATGGCAGACATTGATACCCTGGACAATGCCCTAAAAGCGGTAGCAGCGGGGGCCGATTGCGTCGGCACCACCCTGTTTGGCTACACCGCCGCCACCCAGTTCCAGACCCCTCCCGGACTAGAACTGCTGGCCGCCCTGGTGGAGGTTTGTCCCGTACCGGTGATTTGTGAGGGGGGGATCGCCTCCCCAGCCCAGGCCCGCCAAGCCCTGGATCTGGGGGCCTATGCCGTGGTGGTGGGCACCGCTATTACCGGCATCGATCGCCTGGTGAATGACTACGTTACCGCTTTCTAAACGCTCCTGGCATTAGCCTGGCTGATGCATGCAATGTTTACGGCTAATCATCCATGGCTCCATCTTCCAGGTATGGCTAAATCATTGTATAAAATCTATTTTTGATCCTTATTTCGGAAAAGTTGTGGTATTTTATACTCAAGTTTAGTCGTTGTACTTGTTTTCAGGAGGATCGGGTTAACTAAAGTTCCTTCTTCCTGACTTCTTTCAATGATTTATAGCGCTCCTGGGGTCTGGGGTGGTGCTATTTAAATTTGTGTCAACTCCTAGTCAATTGGGCCAGCAATTCTCATTTTAGAACTCTTGTACCAAAGATAGTGTTTCGAGCCTAGATCGCCTAACGGAAGCATAGGCTTTTCAGACAGGGCTATTGAGAATCTTCTCAATAGTTAGAGTCA
>JBEIUS010000087.1:0-13430 GCA_040374235.1 Leptolyngbya sp.
AGGCGCATGATCGCCCGCCGTAGGGGACGGGCTCCGTAGCTGGGGTTGTAGCCTTCCTCCACTAATCGCTCCTTGAAGCGATCGGTAACCTGGAGATAGATGTGTTTTTCGGTCAGGCGGGCAAAGACCTCCTTGAGCAGAATTTCGGCGATCTCCTTCACCTCGTCCTTGGTGAGCTGGCGGAAGACAATAATCTCATCCAGACGGTTGAGGAACTCGGGTCGGAAGTATTGCTTCAGCTCTTCGTTCACCAGGGAGCGAATCCGGTTGTACTGGGATTCGGCCTGATCCTGTTCAAACTCAAAGCCCAGGCCGCCGCCGCCCTTCTCAATCACCTTGGAGCCAATGTTGGAGGTCATAATCAACAGAGTATTTTTGAAGTCCACCGTACGACCTTTGGCATCGGTGAGGCGACCATCCTCCAGGATTTGCAGCAGCATGTTGAAGACGTCGGGGTGGGCCTTCTCAATTTCATCGAAGAGCACCACGGTATAGGGCCGACGGCGTACCGCTTCGGTGAGCTGACCGCCCTCGTTATACCCCACGTAGCCGGGGGGCGAGCCGATCAGTTTGGAAACGGTGTGACGCTCCATAAATTCCGACATATCCAGCCGAATCATCGCCTCCTCTGAGCCAAAGAAGTAGGAGGCCAGGGACTTGGCTAACTCGGTTTTACCCACCCCGGTGGGGCCGGAGAAAACAAAGCTGGCGATGGGGCGGTTGGGGTTTTTAAGACCCACCCGAGCCCGGCGAATCGCCCGGGAAATGGCCTTGACCGCCTCGTCCTGGCCCACCAGGCGCTGGTGCAGGGTATCCTCCATGTGTAGGAGTTTTTCGGACTCCGACTCGGTGAGTTTATTGACGGGCACGCCGGTCCAGGAGGCGACGATGTGAGCAATGTCTTCCTCCCCCACCACCGGGGATTCTTCTCCTTGAGACTCTTCGGTGGCCTTATTCTGGGCGATCGCTCGGATTTCTGCCTTGATTTCCATTTCCCGATCTCGCAGTTCCCCCGCCTTGTCAAAGTCCTGGGAACGAACCGCATTGTCCTTATCCTTGAGCACTTGGCGCAGCTCTCGGTCCAGCTCCTTGGCGGCGGGGGGCAATTGAGAGTTGATCAGCCGCACCCGAGATCCAGCCTCATCGACCAGGTCGATGGCCTTGTCCGGTAGGTAACGATCAGAGATGTAGCGATCGGAGAGCTTTGCCGCCGCCTCCAGGGCTTCATCGGAAATTTTCAGCTTGTGGTGCTGTTCGTAGCGATCGCGCAGGCCGTGAAGAATCTCAATGGTCTCATCAACGCTGGGTTCCCCCACCATGACAGGCTGGAAGCGACGCTCCAAGGCGGCATCTCGCTCAATGTGCTTGCGGTACTCGTCCAGGGTAGTGGCGCCAATGCACTGCAGCTCACCCCGAGCCAGGGCCGGCTTGAGGATGTTGGCCGCATCGATCGCCCCCTCCGCGGCCCCAGCCCCGATTAGGGTGTGAACCTCATCGATCACCAGGATGACGTTACCGGCGGAGCGGATTTCATCCATGATTTTCTTCAGCCGCTCCTCAAACTCGCCGCGATACTTAGTGCCCGCCACCAGCAGACCGATATCCAGGGTAACCACCCGACGGTCTTCTAAAATATCGGGCACATCACCGTTGCCAATCCGCTGAGCCAGACCTTCGGCGATGGCGGTCTTGCCCACCCCGGGTTCACCAATCAGCACCGGATTGTTTTTGGTGCGACGACCCAGAATTTGAATCACCCGCTCAATTTCCTTTTGACGACCCACTACCGGATCCAACTTGCCCTCGGAGGCCATTTGGGTCAGGTTAGAGCCAAATTCATCCAGGGTGGGGGTTTTGGTGCGTCCCTGGCCGCCACCGGTGGAAACTTCGGCGGTTTCCCCCAGCATCCGAATCACCTGGGTCCGCACCTTGGACAGATCCACCCCGAGGTTTTCCAACACTCGGGCGGCTACCCCTTCGCCCTCCCGAATCAGCCCCAGCAACAGGTGCTCAGTCCCAATGTAGTTATGGCCTAACTGGCGGGCTTCCTCCAGGGAAAGCTCCAGCACCCGTTTGGCCCGGGGGGTGAAGGGAATCTCCACCGCCACAAAGCCAGAGCCGCGACCAATAATCTTTTCCACCTCAATGCGAGCATCCTTGAGGTTAACCCCCATGGACTTCAACACCTTGGCGGCTACGCCGGTGCCTTCCCCAATCAACCCAAGGAGGATTTGCTCGGTGCCAACAAAGTTATGGCCAAGCCGCCGGGCTTCCTCCTGAGCCAGCATGATGACCTTGATAGCTTTTTCTGTGAAGCGTTCAAACATGATGGTAATAATCACCTGGTGCGTGCCGGATAGGGAAATTCTAACACAGGGAATTTTGTGGGTTGTGTCCAACTAAACAGTGGGATTTCCTCACCTCTGGTCAGTCTGGGGGCTTGCCTGGAGATCGGGGATCGGCAACCTCGCTTCCCTCAGCTGCCATCCCTGTCGACGCAGACAATCCCTGGCCCGGGCCCCTCGCTGCTCAAGCAGGGTTTGAAATTCCGCACTTCGCAGGGATTTATGCCAAAGAATCAGAGCGTCTTCTCCATCGGCGTAGTAGCGCTGGCGCTGACCCAGCACCTGGAAGCCCAACCCCTGATAGAGCAAAATCGCCACCTGATTAGAACAGCGCACCTCCAGGGTGGCCCGTTCTAAACCCCGCTGCCGGGCATCCATTAACAACCGAATTAATAGCCACTGCCCCAGTCCCCGCCTCTGGTAGACCGGTTCCACCGCCAGCAGGGTCAGGTGGGCTTCCTCTAAGATCACCCAATAGCAGCCCAGGGCGATTATCCGATAGTGGGCGGGGGCAGGGCTAGTCAGAATACGCAGGCAACTGTTAGGGCTGTCGATCTCCCGACCGTAGGTGGGAGCAGACCAAAGCCCCCCCAGCGATCGTTGGTCCAGATCTACCAGGGCAGGAATATCCGCGGGGGTCGGTTCCCGGTAGTACATTTCAGCCATGGATCTGTGTTGCATCGGGCTCTTGATTGTACACTGTTGCCGTAGCTCTCAACGGTATTCCCGGTTGGATTAGACCCAAGGTCTAGTAGGATAGGCAATGAGCTCTGTGCGTGTCCATCCAGGCAGAACAATCATCAGGAACTTGTCATGGTATCCACACTTGCCACCACCCTGGGTAGCGCCCAGTATTTAGCTGTCCGGGAAGAGGGATCCGAACCATCCCCGAACCAGAGTTTGCTGCCCCTGACCGCCACCGTGAATGCAGCGGATCATTTGGTGATTGGTGGTTGTGATGTGGTGGACCTGGTGGAGCAGTTTGGCTCCCCCCTTTATATCCTGGATGACCATACCCTGCGTACCGCCTGTCAACAGTATCGCCAGGGCTTTGATCGCTACTATCCGGGGCAGTCCCTGGTGCTCTATGCCTCTAAGGCTTGGAATTGTCTGGCGGTCTGTGCCATCGTGGCCGCCGAGGGGCTGGGTATCGATGTGGTGTCAGGGGGGGAGTTGTTCACCGCCACCGAGGCGGGGGTACCCCCTGAGGTGATTTATTTCCATGGTAACAATAAGTCCCTTGAGGAACTCACCCTAGCCCAGTCGGTGGACTGCCGGGTGGTGGTCGACAACTGGTTGGAACTGCAAACCCTCGCGGATCTGGCGACGTCAGCTAGTCAGCCCGTGCCGGTGTTGCTGCGGATTACCCCCGGAATTGAGTGCCATACCCATGAGTACATCCGCACCGGTCACCTGGATAGTAAATTTGGCTTTGATCCCGATCAAATTGAATCGGTGTTTGAATTCCTGTCGGACCATCCCCAGCTACGGGCCCTGGGCCTGCACGCCCACATTGGTTCACAGATTTTTGAGCTTAACCCCCATCAGGATTTGGGGGGGGTGATGGCCCAGTGGCTGGTGGCCGCCCAGCGCTATGGCCTCATCCTGACGGAGCTGGACGTGGGGGGTGGCCTGGGCATTCGCTACACCGAAATGGACGATCCCCCCGGTATTGACACCTGGGTTAAAACCGTCTGTGACAGTGTGGTGGCCGCCTGCCAGGCCCAGCAAATCCCCCTGCCCCGGTTACTGTGCGAACCAGGGCGATCGCTGATTGGCTCCGCCTGTATAACTGCCTACCGGGTGGGCAGCCAGAAGTCCATTCCTGGCCTGCGTACCTACGTAGCTTTGGATGGGGGCATGTCCGATAACCCCCGGCCGATCACCTACCAGTCCCTTTATCGGGCCCTGGTCGCCAACCGCATGTCGGCCCCCCTAGACCAGCGGGTTACTCTGGTGGGAAAGCACTGCGAATCCGGGGATGTTTTGATTAAGGATGCCCCCTTACCTGCCCTGGTGGCCGATGATGTCATCGCGGTGGCCGCCACCGGTGCCTACAATTACAGCATGGCCTCCAATTACAACCGGGTGCCTCGCCCCGCCGCCGTGGTGGTAAAGGAAGGTAACGCCCAACTGATTCTGCGGCGGGAAGGCTTGCGGGATTTGGTACGGCAGGATTGCCTGCCAGAAACCCTGAGCCTGAAGAGAATCTCCTCGACCTAGGGTCCTCTCCCTAGCTACGGCTTGAGCGGCAGGTTAATCAGGTCCTTGCCGATGACCCAAGCCCGACCCCAATCCCTCCTCACATGGCATGAACTACCTCTGGGAGCAATGGCTGATACACCTGGATCAGGTCAGGTTGGCGCTACAGGTCCTGGACATTGCCCTGGTGTTACTGCTGAGCTATGTAGTGTTGGTGGTGATCGGCGATCGCCGCACCCTCTGGATGGTGCGGGGCCTGATCTTTCTGATGTTAGCCGCCGCCCTAAGTAAGTCCCTGGGGCTGGGGCTATTGGGGTTTGTCCTCGATAAGTTGGTGGTGGGGTCGGCGGTGGCCATGGCCTTTATGCTGCAGGGGGAATTTCGCCGCCTCCTGGAATTGCTGGGGCAGGGACAACTGGCGGCATTACTGCGCCCCTCCCGTGTCACCCTGCCCAAACCGGACGGTGTGATTGATGAAATTGTGGATGCGGTGAAGGAACTTTCCCAAAACCGTACCGGGGCTCTGTTAATCTTAGAAACCGATAAGCCCATTGATGACCGAGATTTTTCAGTGCCGGGGGTGCGGCTTAATGCCGAGGTCTCTAAGGAATTGATTCAAACCATTTTCCAAACCAGCACCCTACTCCACGATGGGGCCCTTCTGATTCGGGGCGCCCGGTTGATCGCTGCGGGGGTGATTTTACCGATTTCAGAACGGATAGCCTCCCGCCAACTGGGTACCCGGCACCGGGCCGCCATGGGGATCACGGAGCGGGTAGAGGGCTGTATCTGCGTGGTGGTTTCAGAAGAAACCGGTTCAATTTCCCTGGCCCAGGGAGGTATGCTAGATCGACCTTTGACCAGTAGTCGTCTCCGCAGTATTCTGCGAACTAAGTTTGCTAAGGCCAGCGATCGTGAATCGGTAGCTCCCCAGTTAAGAACCCTTGGGCGACACCTGGGTCACCGGTTGGTAACATTTTCATCGCGTCTTCTGGGCCGCACCCCATCCTCTCCTCCCAAGCAGAAATGACCCCTAAGCCTGTTGTCCGCCATAGTCTACCCGATGATTTAAAGCCCGATCACCTCCCCCAGCATGTGGCGGTAATTATGGATGGTAACGGGCGCTGGGCCAAGCGTCGGGGGTTACCTCGGATCATGGGCCATCGCCGGGGTGTGGATACCCTGAAAGCCTTGCTACGCTGTTGTCGTGACTGGGGCATTGGCGCCCTTACCGCCTATGCTTTTTCTACGGAAAACTGGGGGCGTCCGATGGAGGAGGTGGACTTCCTCATGACCCTGTTTGAGCGGGTTCTGCGCCAGGAACTGATGGAAATGATGGCGGAGAATGTCCGCATCCGCTTTGTGGGAGACTTAACTGCTCTACCCGCCTCCCTACAGGCAGAAATTCAGCTGGCGGTCGGCAAAACCCAAGGCCACCAGGGGATTGACTTTACCGTAGCCACCAACTACGGGGGGCGGGAGGAAATTGTCCAAGCTTGTCGGGCCCTGGCGAGCCAAGTGCAGGCGGGGGTGTTAGCCCCTGAGGATATTACCGAAGCGGTGTTTAGCCAGTATCTTTACACTGCTAACCTGCCCGATCCCGATTTACTGATTCGCACCAGCGGTGAAATGCGGATTAGCAATTTTCTGCTGTGGCAATTGGCCTATGCTGAGATCTATGTCACCGATACCCTCTGGCCCGACTTTGATATCAGTGAATTCCACCGCGCCCTGGCGGCCTATCAACAGCGCGATCGTCGCTTTGGCAAGGTCAAGGTTTAGGGGCTTAGGGGGGTTGGCTCCCATCTCTACCCTGAGGGCTGCCCGGTCTTTGGTATTGCTCCCACTATGGGAGGCATCCACCTTTGCAGTAGAGTAGATTCCTGGGGCATGTTTTCGGTGTTATCTTCCCCTCTGTCCTTAGTCACTAATGCTTTACCCATGTCCAAGGTTCTTGTTTCCGACCCCATTGATCAGGTAGGCCTGGATATTTTGTCCCAGGTCGCCCAGGTGGACGTGAATACCGGTCTCTCTCCTGAAGCTCTGGTTGATATCATTGGCGATTACGATGCCCTGATGATCCGCTCTGGCACCCGGGTGACCAAGGCGGTGATTGAGGCGGCCCAGCACCTAAAGATTATTGGCCGGGCTGGGGTGGGTGTCGATAACGTGGATGTGCCTGAAGCCACCCGACGGGGCATTTTGGTGGTCAACTCTCCGGAGGGCAATACCATCGCCGCCGCCGAACATGCCCTGGCCATGATGATGGCCCTCTCCCGCTACATTCCCAGTGCCGATCGCTCGGTCAAGGCCGGTGAATGGAAACGCAGTGATTTCACCGGGGTAGAAGTCTACAAGAAAACCCTAGGGGTCGTAGGCCTGGGCAAAATCGGCTCCCATGTGGCAACGGTGGGTCGAGCCATGGGCATGAAACTGTTAGCCTACGATCCCTTCATTTCCAGTGAGCGGGCAGAGCAGTTAGGCTGCCGCCTGGTGGATTTAGACCTGCTGTTTCGAGAATCAGATTATATTACTCTGCACCTGCCCAAAACCCCGGAGACAACCCATCTGATTAACGCCCGCACCCTGGCGGTGATGAAACCTACGGTGCGAATTATCAACTGTGCTCGGGGGGGGATTATTGATGAAGCCGCCCTGGCTGAAGCCCTGCGGCAGGGCCAGATTAGTGGTGCGGCCCTGGATGTCTACGAAACTGAACCCCTGGGGGAATCAGAACTGCGGCAGTTTGATAAGCAGGTGATCCTCACCCCTCACCTGGGGGCCTCTACTGAGGAGGCCCAGGTGAATGTTGCCATTGATGTGGCCGAGCAAATTCGGGATGTGCTGCTAGGTCTGCCGGCCCGCTCTGCCGTCAATATTCCGGGGTTACGACCGGAGGTGCTGCAACAGCTCAGACCCTACCTGCAGCTAGCAGAAACCCTGGGTAATCTGGTCGGTCAACTGGCGGGGGGGCGAGTCCAGGAGCTTACCGTCCGTCTGCAGGGGGATATTGCCTCTGGAGACAGTCAGCCGATTATGATTGCCACCCTCAAGGGGCTACTCTCCAATGCCCTCCAGGAACGGGTGAACTACGTGAACGCTGCCATTGAAGCCAGGGAACGGGGGATTCATGTAATTGAGACTCGAGATGCTAACATTCGTGACTATACTGGTTCCCTGCGGATTTCCGCCAAGGGTAACTTGGGGGAACATAATGTCACCGGGGTACTGCTGGGGGGGAATGAAATGCGGGTGACCGACATAGATGACTTCCCCATTAACGTTCCCCCCACCCAGCATATGCTGTTTACCCTACACCGGGATATGCCCGGGATCATTGGTAAATTAGGTTCCCTGCTGGGTAGTTTCAATGTCAACATCGCCAGTATGCAGGTGGGTCGCAAAATTGTCCGGGGCGATGCCGTGATGGTGCTGAGCCTGGATGATCCTCTGCCGGAGGGGATTTTAGCTGAGATCACCAAGCTGGAAGGGATCCGGGATGCCTATACAGTTAACCTGTGAGGGAGGGGCTGACCATGACGGCGGTAACACCCCACTGGTGGGAAGTTCAAATCCTCTGCGATCCAACCCTGGAGGAAACTCTGTTTTGGCGGCTAGACAACTTTGGCAGCCAGGGTACGGTCAGCCGACAACGGGGGGCCGCCCGTTTGGTGCAAGCCTACTTTCCCCAACATCGGTTGGAGTTATTGGACCTCTCTGCCCTGGCCCTGGGGATCAAGCAAGATGCCCTCTGTAGTGATGTCCAGCCCCCCCATGTGAGCTGGAGCTTGATCGACGAAGAGGACTGGTCCAGGAGCTGGAAACAGTATTGGCAACCGGAACCGATCGGAGATCGCCTGTTGGTGACCCCGGCCTGGCTTGATCCCCCAGCCGATAACCAACGCTTGGTGTTGCGTCTGGATCCAGGGGTTGCCTTTGGCACTGGCGCCCACCCCACCACCCAGCTTTGCCTGGAATCCCTGGAAATGCGTCTGGCAGACCATCCGGAGACTATGACCCTAGCGGATATTGGCTGTGGTTCCGGGATCCTATCTATTGCCGCCCTGTTGTTGGGCGCCCATCGGGTCTACGCCGCGGATATTGATGATCTAGCGGTAGAGTCGGCTCGATCCAATCGCGAGATTAACCACCTTGATGAAGACCGGTTGGTGCTCGTTCACGGGGGGTTAGAGGCCCTAACCAGCGTGGTAGATAGGCCCGTAGACGGGGTGGTCTGTAATATTCTGGCGGAGGTCATCCTCGATTTAATTCCCCAGTTACATTGCCTCACCGGCCCCTCCAGCTGGGCTGTCTTCAGTGGCATTTTAATTGATCAATCCAAGTTGGTGGCGGAAACCCTGGAGCAGCACGGTTGGGTGGTGGCCACCCTGTGGCGTCGCCAGGAGTGGTGCTGTTTAAATGTGCGGCGATCGCCCACCTGAAATCCATGGCCCCTATTCACCTGTGGCTGCTGCTAAAGCTATTGCTCCTATCCATTGCCCTCAGCCTGGCGATTAAGTATCTGGCGACCGTCCTCGCTCCCGTCCCCTCCTTCCCCCTGGTGATGGCATTACTCCTAGCCCCCAGTGGAATCATGGCGGTGTGGCTCTGGTCTCAGCTCCGATCCTTGGATCTTCCCCCCCCTTAAGGCCATGCGCACCGTCGAGAGCATTAACCAAAAAATTCGCCAGGGTCAGGTGGTGGTGCATACTGCTGAAACCTTTAAAGCCCTGGCGGCGGACCAGGGTATCGCAGCGGCGACTAAGGCGGTGGATGTGGTGGTCACCGGCACCTTTGAACCGATGGAGTCCTCCGGCGCTATTCTCAACCTGGGGCACACCGATCCCCCCATCAAGCTGCTGCAGTGTTATCTAGATGGTGTGCCGGCCTATGCTGGCTTTGGCGCCGTTGACCTTTACCTGGGGGCAAGCCAACCCGCTCTGCTCAGTCGCGGCGGTGATCCCCTCGACGGGGATGACCCCAGGGAGTATGGCGGCGGCCATGTGATCGCCAATCTGATTGCGGGCCATAGTGTCCAGGTGAAGGCTACGGGGCATGTCACCGACTGTTACCCCAGGGCCGCCCTGGAAACCTCTATCAGCCGTGATACCATCAATCAATTTTACCTGTTTAACCCCCGCTGCCTCTATCAAAATTTTATTGTTGGGGTGAATGGTGGCGAACGCCCCCTGGCTACCTATCTTGGACCCCTGCAACCGCACCTCGGTAATGCCGTCTACGCCAACCCTGGGGCCCTTTCCCCCCTGCTCAACGACCCTGATCTGGAGGCGATTGGCATTGGTACCCGGCTGTGGTTGGGCGGTGCAGTGGGCTACATTGCCTGGGAGGGGACTCAGCATTTTCCCCTGCAACGCCGCCTGCCCAACCGCACCCCGATTGGACCTGCTGCCACCGTGGCGGTGATTGGAGATGCTAAACAAATGCGGTCCCAGTGGGTGCGGGGCTGCTACTTCAAGGGCTATGGCCCCTCCCTGATGATTGGGGTAGCGGTGCCCATTCCTCTGCTTAACGAGACCGTTGCCGCCCACTGTGCCATCCAGGATCGGGACATTGTAGCTCCGATCATGGACTTTGCCATTCCCCGCCGGGTGCGCCCCACCTTTGGCCTGGTTAGCTACGCCCAACTCAAGTCTGGAACTATCACCATTGAGGGCCAATCCGTACGTACCGCTCCCCTGAGCAGTCTATACCTGGCCCGTCAAGCTCAGGCCGAACTAAAGCAATGGCTTGAACGGGGAGAGTTTGAACTCACCACTCCGGTCGCACCCCTACCCTCAGACCGTCCCTTTCTACCCCAGGACGCCCTGGGTTGCTAGTCTTTCGGGGCAGGAGTTAGGAGCCAGTGCTCAGGGGCCAGGAGAAGTAGGTAGCTTTAGGGACGGTAAACGAAATTATGACGGAAAATAAATAGACATCCTGGAGCTAACGATGTACCATGGGAAATTGCCGTTGAAAAAGGATACTGAAGGTTTCACACCGCTCAAGTCCTGGCAATGACTGTTTCAGTCCTGGCGGTGCTCCCTAAGGGATAGCTACCCATTTAGGCTGTTAGAGGTCAATTTCTTTTGAATAGGAATCCCTGAACAAGTTGGGCTCTAGCTTTAGGGTGCCAATGTTAGGGCTTTGACGAGATTCAAAAGTTCATATTCTCTGCCTGAGACCCTGGCGGTAAGGGTAGAGATTGTTTGTAGTGTGATCTAGGGAGATAGGGCTGTGACAGTCGGTATTCTCGGCAAAAAACTGGGTATGACCCAGATATTTGATCAGGCCGGTAACGCAGTACCGGTTACTGTAGTTCAGGCGGGGCCCTGTGTGGTTACCCAGGTTAAAACCGCTGACACTGATGGTTATGCGGCCATTCAGGTGGGGTTCGAGGAAACCACGGAAAAGGCATTAAATCGGCCTAAGCTAGGTCACCTGGCCCGCTCAGGTGGTACTCCCCTGCGGTATCTGCAAGAATATCGGGTGGCCGTTGCTACGGACTACGAGCTGGGCCAAACCATTACCGCGGAAAGCTTTAATGTTGGCCAACTGGTGGATGTTACTGGAAAAAGTATTGGTCGGGGTTTTGCGGGTTACCAAAAACGCCATAACTTCCGTCGTGGTCCCATGGCCCACGGGTCTAAGAACCACCGCCTGCCAGGTTCTACCGGAGCGGGCACTACCCCGGGCCGGGTTTACCCTGGTAAGCGCATGGCCGGTCAACTGGGTAATAGCCAGGTGACTATTCGTAAGTTGGAGGTGATCCGGGTGGACGGCGATCGCAACCTGCTGCTGATTAAGGGGGCCGTACCCGGTAAACCCGGTGGTCTGCTAAGTGTGACCCCGGCCAAGTGGGTGAAGGGTTAACCCTGTCCCCTGGACAAGTTGAGATTTTAGACAGAGAGCGTTTTAGGGATTAGGTCAAATGGTGGAGTTTGCCATTAAAAGTTGGGACGGTCAGGAGGGAGAGAGCGCTTCCCTGGACCTTAGGGTGGCTGACGAAGCTGTAGCAGCCCATATTGTCCATCGGGCGCTGGTGCGCCAGATGAATAATGCTCGGCAGGGTACAGTGTCTACCAAAACCCGGGCAGAGGTGCGGGGCGGTGGCCGTAAGCCCTGGCGCCAGAAGGGCACCGGTAGGGCGCGGGCGGGTTCCAACCGTTCCCCCCTGTGGCGGGGTGGTGGGGTGACCTTCGGACCCAAGCCCCGGGACTATAGCGTCAAGATGAACCGTAAGGAACGTCGCCTCGCCTTACGCACCGCCCTGCTCAGTCGAGCGGAGGATATGGTGCTGGTGGAGGCCTTTGAGGATCGGTTTGAACGGCCCAAAACTCGCGACTTTATCGATGCCTTAGGACGTTGGGGCGTTAACGTTAACAGTAAAGTGCTAGTGATCGTTGCCGAAAAACAAGAGTTGGTCTACCTTTCGGTTCGCAACATTGAAAACGTTAAGCTGATTACCGCCAACGGGCTGAATGTCTACGATCTGCTGGCGGCGGATCAATTGGTGATCACTTCGCCAGCCCTTGAGTTAATTCAGGAGGTTTACAGTGACTAAGGCCCCGCTTCCAACCCTGGCGGATTTGATTCGCCGACCCCTACTGACCGAAAAGGCCACCCTGCTGCTGGAAAACAATCAGTACGTTTTTGAGGTGGCACCGGCGGCGAATAAGCTCCAGATCAAAGCGGCGATCGAAGAGCTTTTTGACGTCAAGGTGATCGCCGTCAACACCTATAACCCACCAAAGAAAAAACGTCGGGTGGGTCGATTTATTGGCCACCGCCCCCACTATAAGCGGGCAGTGGTCACCCTGGCGGCCGGTGATTCCATACCGCTGTTTCCCGATCTCTAGATCGAGTTCCTGCCATCCTTCCCCTTTGACTCTTTAGCCGTGTAGCCAGCCAGTATTACCATGGGCATCCGTTCTTATCGACCTTATACCCCGGGTACGCGCGAGCGAACCGTTTCTGAATTTGCGGAAATTACCCGCAGTGAACCTGAAAAGTCACTGGTGCATGCCAAACACCGGGCCAAGGGCCGTAACAACCGCGGGGTGATTACCTGTCGTCACCGGGGTGGGGGCCACAAGCGCCTTTACCGGGAAGTTGATTTCCGTCGCAATAAAATTGGTGTGGTGGCTAGGGTCGCCGCGGTGGAGTACGATCCCAACCGCAACGCTCGCATTGCTCTGCTCCATTATGAAGATGGGGAAAAACGCTACATTCTCTGTCCCGCTGGATTAACCGTGGGGACCAGAGTGGTTTCAGGGGAAGACGCTCCCCTAGAGGTGGGCAATGCCCTGCCGCTCTATAAAATTCCCCTGGGGACTACGGTCCATAACATTGAAATGAAGCCGGGGAAGGGAGGGCAAATGGTTCGTACCGCCGGCTCCGGAGCCCAGCTAGTGGCTAAGGAGGGGGATTACGTCACGCTTAAGTTGCCCTCCACCGAAGTTCGCATGGTGCGTCGGGAATGCTATGCCACCATTGGCCAGGTGGGTAACGCCGATGTTCGTAACATCAGTCTGGGCAAGGCGGGACGCAAGCGTTGGCTAGGTCGTCGTCCGGAGGTTCGGGGTAGCGTCATGAACCCGGTGGACCACCCCCATGGTGGTGGCGAAGGCCGGGCCCCCATCGGGCGCTCTGGGCCTGTCACCCCGTGGGGTAAACCAGCCCTGGGTTACAAAACCCGCACGAAGAATAAGGATAGCGACAAATACGTGGTGCGGCGACGGCGACGAGTTTCGAAACGGGGCCGGGGAGGGCGCAATGCTTAAGGATTTGATGTTTGGCGCGTTGTTAACTGGTTTTGAAGGAGTTAGGTCACTATGGCACGTTCATTAAAGAAAGGCCCCTTTGTGGCTGATCATCTCCTGAGTA
>JBEIUS010000244.1:0-3361 GCA_040374235.1 Leptolyngbya sp.
CTCCTATGTTAAACCCTCCCCTGGTGAGTCAATTATCGCCGTACCCGGTACTCAGCGTCGCCCTGGTAGACAGGGCTGACTGATGGCCCATGGCTGCGTCCCTTTGCTTTTCCCATTGAATGAAAACCCAGCGTTGTGATGCCCTGTTGGTAGGCGGTGGCATTATGGGAGCCACCCTCGCCACCCTACTTAGGCAGGTAGATCCTGATCTCAAGGTGGTGGTGGTGGAACGGCTGATGGACCTGGCCGCAGAGAGCACCGCTGCCATGAATAACGCCGGTACTGGCCATGCCGCTAACTGTGAACTCAACTATACGCCGGCGACCAAAGATGGCTCCCTAGCCATTGACCAGGCCCTGGCGATTAATATTGCTTTTGAGCACAGTTTAGAGTTTTGGAGTGGGTTGGTGGAACAGCGCCTGCTGCCCGAGCCGGCCCACTTTATTCGACCAGTGCCCCACATCAGTTTTGTTTGGGGGGAAGATAACGTCGCCTTCCTGCGGCGGCGTTATCAACTGCTCAGTGCCCTGCCCCAGTTTGCCGATATGGTCTGGGGGCAAGACCGACAACAGTTGCTGGAGTGGATGCCCCTGGTGATGCAGGGGCGCCCCCAGGATCAACCGCTGGCCGCCACCCGGGTGGAACGGGGCACCGATATTAACTTTGGTAGCCTCAGTCGGTTACTGCTGGAGGGGCTGGAACAGCAAGGGCTACACCTGTTGCGAGGTTGGCAGGTAGCTGATCTCAGGCGCCTACCTCGAGGGGGGGAGGGTGAATGGTTAGTCGAGACCCACGGCATCAAGGGTGAGGGTATCACGTTCCGGACACCCTTTGTGTTTCTGGGGGCCGGCGGGGGGACCCTACCTCTGTTGCAGCGATCGGGGATTCCTGAGGCCGGTCTCTATGGTGCCTTTCCGGTGAGTGGCCAGTGGCTGGTCTGCCACAATCCCCAGGTAGTTACGGCCCACCATGCTAAGGTCTACGGTAAAGCGGCCCTGGGGGCACCGCCGATCTCCGTACCCCACCTTGACAGTCGCTGGATTGAGGGCCGTCAAGCCCTGCTGTTTGGCCCCTATGCTGGCTTCAGCAGTCGTTTCCTCAAACAGGGCTCCCGTTGGGATTGGCCCTATTCCATGCGCCCCGGCAATCTGCTGCCCACCCTCCAGGTGGGCCTGGAGAACTTCAACTTGGTGCGCTACCTGGTGCGCCAGGTAGCCCAATCTATGGATCAGCGCCTGGCCAGCCTGCGCCAATTTGTTCCTGAGGCCAAGGGTGCCGATTGGGATCTGGCGGTGGCCGGTCAACGGGTGCAAATTATTAAAAACGTCAACGGTCACGGCCAACTGCGCATGGGCACTGAGGTGGTAAGTAGTAAAGACGGATCTCTGGTGGCTCTACTGGGGGCCTCGCCAGGGGCCTCCACAGCGGTGGATATCATGCTGGAGGTGCTGCAGCGCCATTTTCCTGATGCCTTAGCTACCCCAGGCTGGCAAGGGCGACTCCGCCAATTGCTCCCCTCTTGGGGGGAGAACCTGGGCCAAAATCCTGAACAGTTGGCCCGTTGTCGCCGGCGCCACAACGCTATCCTGGGATTACAGCTCTAACTCACGGAAGAATGTCAGAACACCTAAGAAAGAAAGTAATCACTGATCTCCCTTCCTAACAATTGTCACAGTGGCCGCAAGCCTTTAGACTGTGAGCCTCAGCAGTAAAGCCAAAAGCCCTCAGGAGGGCCTGCCAGCGACATTGACGGCTATGGAGAAAACGGTGCATTTGCTGACTGGCTCCAGTTTGCAGGGCGGGGGGGCGAGCCGGGGCGGGGCGGAGGCGGTACCGGAAGGGATCAATCCACTCCAACTGACCGGTGCTGTGCAGCCAGGCCAGGGCAATGGCGCCATGGCTAAACCGCTGGCTGACTTCAGCCACCTCGCCGGTTTGAGGAATCTGTTTCACCAGTTGCTCAGCCCTGTGGCGCAGGCCCAGGGTTTGGCGCTCAAAAAAATGGGCTCGCTGGCGATCGCTAGGATCCAGCCAACCCGTGGGTTCACTCACCAGGGTGAGGGCCTCCGCCAGTTCCCCATCCCGCCCAGCCCGGCCCACTTCCTGCACGTACTCACTGAGGGTACAGGGGGCCTGATAATGGATCACCCAACGGGTGTTGGGCTTATTAATCCCCGTACCAATGTACACTAATAAGTACGATAGTTCACACGTACTTGAGATGCGCAGGATAGGATATACCCGGGTCAGCTCCAATTCCACCGAGCAGCTTCACGCTCTCGATCAGCACAAGGCCCGCCTCAGTGCCGCAGGCTGTAACGAGATTTATTGGGATATTGCGTCCAGATCAAAACACAACCGCAAAGGGCTGAATAGGGTCTTAGAGATTCTTGAGCGCCAGGAATGCGATGAGGCGGTATTCATCCGGGTTGACCGGATGACCGATAGTCCCACGGTCTTAGAGAAGGCGATTACGATTTGCCTTCAGTCCAAGGTCCCGATCAGAGGTTTAGATGACCACATTGACTTCACCACCGTTGGTGGCCGCCTCCATGCCCGGATACTGTGTAACCTTGCCAGGGCGGAGGTAGAGCGATTATCAGAGCGGATCCAACATGGTCATGAGTATCATCGCCAGATGAATGCGGCTTACTTTCCTCCCTTTGGCTACAAAAAGGTCGACCAGCACCTGGAACTAGACCTGACTTCATTTATTTGCCTGCTAGAGACTAAAGAGGAGTTAAGTCGGGCGGCCATTGGCTACGAACTGGCTGAAACCTTTTTACGTACCCGTTCCCTTAGAGGCACTCTAAAGCAGTTCAACCAGAAATATGGGATCCGTAGCTTTTCCGGGAAGATGACTAATTCTCGTAAATCCCCTCAGTCTCTAGGCTTCAGCATATCGGGCCTAACCGCCTGGCTTAATAATCCGATTCTTCGTGGCCATATTGCCTATAGACGGGCCTACAAACAACGAAATAGCCATAAACACCTATGGGACATCAGGTATAACATTCACCCAGAACATCGCATTATTACTGATGAGCAATACCAGACAGTTGACTCTACCCTTGACTGGAACTCAAAGCATCGTAGCTGGCAACCGAAAGAAACCCACCAGATCCATCCACTCTCAGGGTTGGTACGCTGTGCTGAATGTCTGGGTCTTTGTAAGCCTCTGGCTTTTCGCTTGCGTACAGATCGCAGCGTTGTTAAGCATAACTACCAGTGCAATAACTATCGCCTAACCTGGATAATTCACGAAGGATAAATAGATCACAGAAAAAAGAGCCTGAAACGCTTTAGAATCAGACTCTTCAACAAAATAATTGCTTCTATTTTGCCATGACAGTGTGTAAAA
>JBEIUS010000028.1:0-25409 GCA_040374235.1 Leptolyngbya sp.
GCCGGGGTTTTATCAGCAATATTCCTGGGTTTAGCGGTGATCCCCTGGCGGTCTATGGTCGTCAATCCCCTGAACGCGTGCTAAACTTATTAGTACGCCTGTTTTATGTCCGAGGCATGGCCAGCCAGTGCACATTAAGCGCGTCGAGTTGTCTCATTTTAAGTCCTTTGGTGGCACAACCCAGGTACCTCTCTTGCCTGGGTTTACGGTTATTTCCGGCCCTAATGGATCGGGCAAGTCGAATATTTTGGATGCCCTGCTGTTTGGCTTAGGGCTGGCCAGCTCCAAGGGCATGCGGGCAGAGCGACTACCCGACCTGGTGAATCAAAACCAGATTGGTCGGCGATCTACAGCGGAGGCCAGTGTTACCGTTACCTTTGATTTGAGCGATGTTTCCCCCGCTCTGTTCTTGCCCGAGGAGGGGGATGGGGGTGGCGACCTCCCTGACCAGGGTCAGGGAGTGGCGGATGGAGAGCTAGGGGAGGGGGGCGATCACCCCGCTGGGGTGACGGCCAAGGTGGTGCCCTTACCGATGTCTCGGGAATGGAGTGTGACCCGGCGACTGCGGGTGACCAGTCAGGGTACCTATACCTCTAACTACTACATTAATGGTGAGCCCTGTACCCTCAATGACCTCCACGAACAGTTGCAGCGCTTTCACATCTACCCCGAAGGGTATAACGTGGTTCTCCAGGGGGATGTCACCGGGATTATTTCCATGAACTCCCGGGAGCGGCGGGAAATCATCGACGAACTGGCGGGAGTGGCAGCCTTCGATCGCAAAATTGATCAGGCCCGGGGCAAGCTGGAGGCGGTGCGGGATCATGAAGACCGTTTCCGCATTGTGGAACGGGAGTTACAGGCCCAACTGGAGCGTCTAGCCCAGGACCGCCAAAAGGCGGAAAAGTATCAACAGCTGAAGGCTACCTTTCAATCCAAAAGTCAGTGGGAGGCGGTGTTACGCTGGCAACAGCAGCAGCAGTTGATTGTTAGCCTACAGCGGGCCCTGCAGCAGGGTGAGGCGGAGGCCGATCAATTGGCGATCGCCCTGACCCAGGGTCAGGCCAGCCTGAGCACCCTGGAACAGGAATTGACCGCCCTCAATAGCCGCATCAAGGCCCTGGGGGAAGAAGAACACCTAGCCCTCCAGGCCCAGGTGGCTACCCAGGAGGCAGAGCTGCGCCAACTGCAGCGGCAAGAGCAGGACCAACGCCAGGCCGCCAACCAGCTAGCCGCCCAGCTGCGGGATACGGAAATTGCCCTGCAACAGCATCACCAGGACCTGGCCAGGCTGCAGCAGCGGATTACCGGCCAGACCCAGGCCGAAATCCGGGCCCTGGCCCAGACCCGCGATCAGGTGCAGCAAGCTCTAGAGCAGCGCCGCCGAGCCACCCAGGAGATTGCCGCCAGCTCCCAGGCCTGGGTGCAGCAGCAGACCGAGCTGCGCCATCGTCTGGAGGCCCTACTGGTGCACCTGGAACCTCAACGGGCGGAACAGATTCGTCTTCAAGAACGCCTACACCAGTTAGAACAGCAAATCCAGGCCCAGCAGGAACAACTTCAGGAGTTGGAGGCCACAACGGCCACCGCTCCCGCTAACTGGGGGGCGGATATCGCCGCCACCGAGGTAGAGATTCAGGCCCTGGTGGGCAAAATCAGCGCGGCGGAGGCAGAGTTGGCGGTGCAGCGGGATACCCAAACCCGCCTGCAAAAGGAACAACGGGATAAACAGCGCCAGTTGGATCGGCTGGAGGCCCAGGCCCAGGCCCAGGCGGAAAGCCAGGGTACCCAGGCCACCAAGGTGCTCCTGGAGAGTGGTATTAAGGGAATTGACGGTCTGGTGGCCCAGTTGGGCAAGGTGGATCCGCGTTACCAGGTGGCCCTGGAGGTGGCAGCCGGGGCCCGGCTGGGGTATCTGGTGGTGGAGAGCGATCGGGTAGCGGCCCAGGGCATCGAGTTTCTCAAACAACGGCGGGCCGGTCGGGCCACCTTTTTGCCCCTGAATAAAATTCGCCCTCCCCAGTTTACCCCCCTCCCTGCCTGGCAACGCCCGGAGGGCTGGCTGGACTATGCGGTTAATTTGATTGACTGCGATCCTCGCCATCGGGATATTTTTGCCTATACCTTTGGCAGCACCGTTGTGTTTGACAGCCTGGAGTTGGCCCGCTCCCATCTGGGTCAGTTTCGCATTGTTACCCTGGCGGGGGAGGTGCTGGAAACCAGTGGCGCCATGACCGGTGGTACCCTATCCCCCCGTTCCGGCAGTCTCCACTTTGGTACGGTGGAGCCAGCGGAGTCTGAGGAAGCCCAGGCCCTACGCCAACGATTAGGGGAAATTGAGGCCATGCTGGAGCGCTGCGATCGCCAGCTGGAGGGTCTCAGCCTTAACCTACAAACCCTGGGCCAATCCCTAATCAGCCAGCGGCAGCGGCATCGGGAACTGCAACTGCAAGGGGAACAGGAGCAAACTCAACAGCACCAGTTCGATCAACGCCGCCACCAAATCACCAGCCAACTAACCCAGGCCCACCAGGAACGGGGTGCCACCCAGGAACGCCTGCACAGCCTGGCCCAAACCCTGCCCAGCCAGGAAGCCGCCCTGGCGGAGGCCCGATCGGCCCTGGCGGCCCTGGAGCAGTCCCAAACCCACAGTGAGTGGCAAACCGCCCAGGCGGCGGTCAGCCAGCTAGAGCAGGATCTGGCGGCGGCTCAGACCGCCCTCCAGGGCGCAGAGCGGCGGTTGCAGGAGCAACAAACCCAACAGCAGCAGTTGGAGTTGGCCTTGCAGCAGGCCCAGCAAAATATCCTCACCTGGCAGGGGCAGCAGGGCGATCGCCAGCGGCAGATCACCCAACTCCAGGCGCAACAGACCACTATTAACCAGGACATCACTCAACTGCGGCAGGCCATGGCGGTGCTGGATCAAACCCTGGCCAGTGAAAAGGCCAGCCGGGACCGGCTGGAGCAGCGCCTGCGGGAGCAACGCACCCAAAGCCAGCAGCAGGAGTGGCAGCGCCAGAAACTTCTGGAAACCCAGCAGGAACGGCGTCACCAGCTGGCGGAGGCGGAGGCTTTGGTGCAGCAGCAGGGGGCGGAATTACCTAACCCCCTACCGGAAATTCCTGCGGATCTGAATTTGGAGGATCTGCATCGGGAGTTGCGATCGCTACAACGCCGCCTGGAGGCGATGGAGCCCGTCAACATGCTAGCCCTGGAGGAGTACCAGCACACCGAAGAGCGCCTAGCCGACCTCAGTCAGAAACTGGCTACCCTGGAGGAGGAACGGACGGAGCTATTGCTGCGGGTGGAAACCTTTACCACCCTGCGGCGCAAGGCTTTTCAGGAAGCCTACGATGCCGTTAATGAAAATTTCCAGACTATCTTTGCCGAATTGTCCGATGGCGATGGGCATCTGCAACTGGAGGACGGGGAGGATCCCTTTAATGGAGGACTAAACCTGGTCGCCCACCCCAAGGGTAAACCGGTACGCCGTCTAGCCTCCATGTCAGGGGGGGAAAAGTCCTTGACAGCCCTCAGTTTTATCTTTGCCCTGCAACGCTACCGTCCGTCCCCCTTCTATGCCTTTGATGAGGTGGATATGTTTCTGGATGGGGCCAACGTTGAGCGCCTTTCCCGGATGATTAAGCGACAGGCGGAGCAAGCCCAGTTTATTGTGGTGAGTCTGCGCCGTCCCATGATCGAAGCTTCCCAGCGTACCATTGGGGTGACCCAGGCCCGTGGGGCCTATACCCAGGTGCTGGGCATCGACCTGGAGGCCCAGAGCGCCACCCTGTAGTCACCATGGTTCCTTTCATCTTGCCGCCCCATGCCCACCGTTAGTTTTCCCCTTGCCTACCTGCAGCGCCTCACCCGGATTTCCCCTGCCGATCTGATGCGTCTGGCCTTTGACTACGGTCTCGAGGCTAACTTACAGGGGGAGGCGTTGGTGGTGGAGGTCACCGCTGAGCGCCCCGATCTGCTGGCCGCCGAAGGGTTCACCCGGGCCCTGAACATTTACCAGGATCAGCCGCCTACCCGGGTGACTGCGTTATCCGACTCCGGCCGTCAGGTGACCGTGGACCCTTCGGTGCTGCCCATCCGCCCTCACCTGGCTGCCCTGGTGGTGCGTCAGGCCGACTTGGGGGATGGCGGATTGGAGGTGCTGGTGCAGTTTCAAGAAAAGGTTACCCAGACCTTTGGTCGGCAACGGCGGAAGATCGCCATTGGGGTTTATGACCTTAGCCAGGTGGTAGGTAACCTCACCTACAGCGCCTTACCCCTGGATCAGGTATGCTTCACTCCCCTAAATAGCCCAGGCCCCATGACGGCGCGCCAAATCCTCACTCACCACCCGGCCGGTCAGCTCTACGGTCAAACCCTGGCGGGCCATGTCCAGGTTCCGGTTTTGCAGGATGACCGGGGAACGGTGCTTTCCCTACCCCCGATCATTAATGCCGCTGGGGTGGGGGAGGTGACCGCCACCACCACGGACCTATTTATTGACGTTACCGGGGTTTTGGCCCAGACCGTGATGGAAACCCTCAACATTTTGGCCCACAATTTCTTGGATACGGGGGCTCAGGTACAAACCGTCACCATTGAGAGGCCCACGGGCAGCCTGGTTAGCCCAGTCCTAGAGCGCCGTCCGGTTACCTTTTCCCCCCGGTTTTTGAATGAAATTATTGGCACCGCTATCCCCAAGGGTCAGCTGGGCCCTATTCTGGCCCGGATGGATCTGGAGGTGAGTGGTACTAACCAGGTCTACGTGCCTACCTACCGCACCGATATGCTCAGTCAGGTGGATATTGCCGGTGACCTACTGGTGGCCCTCGGTATCGAGAGTCTGCAGGCGGAGCCCCTGACGGTGAAGTTTCACCTGGGCCAGGCCGCCCCCCTACCCCAGTTGGGCTTGCGCCTGGGGGATCTAGCCCAGCGCCTCGGGTTGATGGAAGTGAAAAGCTATATTCTCAGCGATCCTGACCTGCTAGCCCACTTTGGTCACCCCTATCTACACACTAGCAACGCCAAAAGCCGTACCCATAGCGCCACCCGCCCTACCCTGTTGGCAGGATTGTTGGATATCCTGAGTCGCAACATTAATCTGCCCAAGCCGATTAATATCTATGAGATTGGTGAGGTGGTGAAAGAGATGGACTCTAATCAGGTGCGGGAACGGTTACATTGGGGCTTTGCCAGCCTGGATGCCCGGGCCTCTTTTAGCACCGCCAAGGCCTACCTGCAGACGTTACTGCGGGCTTTGGGTTGTGACTATACCCTGATCATCGGTGAAGCCTCCTACTATATCCCGGGGCGGTCTGCCCGGATCCTGGTCCGGGGTGAAGCCCTAGGGGAGTTTGGTGAAATCCATCCCGCACTGCTGAATGCCTTTTCCTTTCCCGAACCCGTATGCGTCGGAGAATTAGATTGTCATACCCTGGCACGATTAATAGGGTCCAACTATGGTGAAGCGATCGCTGATGTTAGCCCCCTCTGAACTGCTCTGGGCCTTCATCGGGCTGATGTTGACTATCCTGGGGACTTGGATGGAAACCTTTACCCTGAACCCTAGCTGGGTATGGCGCCATGGGGGTAGCGAGGTGTTGTCCCTGGGAGTGAGCTTCCAGGTGGGGGCCGTTTTGCTGACCGGCTGTGTAGGGGGCAAAAACGCGGCGGCCCTGGCCCAGATGGCCTACTTGGTGCTCGGCTTAGCCCTATTTCAGGTCTTTGGCCTACCGGTCTTTACCCAGGGGGGAGGGCTGAGCTACCTGCGGGAGCCCGGGTTTGGCTATTTATTGGGGTTTGTACCGGCTGGCTGGCTGGCTGGCTATCTTGCCTTTCTCTGGCCTCCTAGCCTGGAAACCCTGGCCTTTAGCGCCCTCTGTGGGCTAGGGCTGATCCACGGGTTTGGTATAGTTTATTTAACCCTTGCCGTCCCCCTGGGCTGGCTACAGGGGGCCTCCGCCGCCTACGGGGAGACCCTTTTCAACTATTCCATCCTGGCCATACCGGGTCATCTGGTTTTGGTCTGTGCCGTAGCGGTGTTATCTCTGGCCCTACGGCGTGCACTTTTTTATTAAATCCATGGGTCTGCGCAACCGTTTCCTCTGGCTCGCCGCCATCATTGGCCTCAGCCTTGACCAGTTAACTAAAGCCTGGGTGGCTCAAAACTTTGACCTCACCGTACCGCCCGATTCCATTCCCCTCTGGCCCGGGGTCTTTCACTTCACCTACGTAACCAATACCGGTGCCGCCTTTAGTCTCTTCAGTGACAATGGGGAATGGCTAAAATGGCTGTCCATGGCGGTGAGTTTGGGCTTGATTGGCATGGCCTTGACCACTCCCCTGCGCGATCTCTGGGAACAGGTGGGCTACGGCTTAATCCTCAGCGGTGCCCTGGGCAACGGGATAGATCGGCTGCTAGCCGGTGAGGTCATCGATTTTCTCGACTTTCGGTTAATTCGCTTTCCTATTTTCAACATTGCCGATGTCTGCATCAACATCGGTATTATTTGCCTACTGATCGCCAGCCTCAAACCCACCAGGCATAGTCGTTTTTGAGGAGATGAAAGAGGCTTGCTCTGCTCCCTAAACGGGCTAAACCGCTGAGGATTCTGCGGCCAGCTCCTCCAACCGTTCCTGTTGGTCACGACTAATGCAGGACTGAACCAGATCCTCGATATCCCCCTCCAGAACCGGGGTGAGGGTAAAGTTTTGGTTTAGCCGGTGATCGGTTACCCGGTTATCCTTATAGTTGTAGGTGCGAATCTTTTCAGAACGAGCCCCGCTACCAACCTGGGAACGCCGCATGCTGGTTACCGCTTCCTGTTGCTCCCGCAGCTTGATCTCGTAGAGCTTAGCTCGGAGAATTTGCATAGCCCGTTCTCGGTTCTTTAACTGGGACCGTTCCTCGGTACAGAATACTCGAATGCCCGTGGGTTTATGGAAGAGATCTACGGCGGTTTCCACCTTGTTGACGTTTTGGCCGCCAGCCCCGCCAGAACGAGCGGTGGTGAGCTCAATGTCCTTGGGGTCAATCTCCACCTCTACATCGTCCACCTCTGGCATGATCGCCACCGTGGCGGTTGAGGTATGCACCCGGCCACCGGCCTCGGTCACCGGTACCCGCTGCACCCGGTGTACCCCGGCTTCAAACTTGAGCTGGCTATAGACGCGATCGCCGGCAATTTCCAAGATGGCTTCTTTGAAGCCACCCATATCCGCCACCGACTCACTCAGTAACTTCACCCGCCAGCCCTGCTTTTCAGCATAGCGGGAATAGAGGCGAACCAGGTCACCTGCCCAGATACTAGCCTCATCGCCCCCCGTACCGGCCCGAATTTCCAGCATGATATTCTTATCATCGTTGGGGTCTTGGGGCAGCAGTAGCACCTTAAGTTTGTTTTCCAGGGTGCTCAGCCGTTGCTGCAACTCCTCTACCTCAAGAGAGGCCATCGCCTTTAATTCAGGATCGCCACTAGCCTCGCGGTAGACCTCCCTGGCTCCGGCCAGTTCTGCTATGGTCTGCTTCCAATCACCGTAGGAAATAACCGTCTCCTCCAGGGAAGAACGGGACTTAGCAATTCGCTGAAACTCTTCTGGGTCTTGAGCAACATCAGGATCGGCTAACCGTCGGGTAAGTTCCTGAAAGGTCTGTTCGACGGAGTTTAGCTTTTCGATCAGATAGGCCTCAGCCATGGGTGTCAGCGGGAAATAGGGAATAGTTTTGAGTTGAGACCTGTCAGGTTAATACAGCTTTGGCCAGAAGAACGCTTAGGACAAAGTTGGCCGATAATAGCGAGCATAGACTAAGTATTCTGGCTCGCCTCCGCCTCCTTGCCAGTGGCTGTGGCCGTAGTAAAAACTAGTCTCTCGGCCTAAGCCAAACGTCGTGGACAACTAACCCCTAGCTTTCCTTTTTCTCGCTCATACCGTACTTGCGCAGGAACCGTTCCACCCGGCCCTCGGTATCAATAATCTTCTGGGTACCGGTGTAGAAAGGGTGATTGCCAGACCAGACGTCAACGTGGAGCTCCGGTTTCGTAGAGCCAACGGTCATAATCTCCTGACCGTCACAGTAGACCTTAGCCTCCGGATACCAGGTGGGATGAATATCAGACTTTGCCATGGTAGGTAGAAATTAGTGGAAATAAAAAATAACTAACCCCTGGGGTCATTCTAACGCTTGGAGAACTGGGGTGCCTTACGGGCTTTCTTCAAGCCATACTTACGTCGTTCCTTGGCTCGCGGATCGCGGGTCAGGTATCCCTCCACCTTCAGGGGTTTGCGGTTTTCTGGGTCAAGTTGGCAGAGGGCCCGAGCTACCCCCATTCGAATCGCATCGGCCTGACCGGTTAACCCGCCTCCCTTCACGTTAACCAGAATGTCGTAATCATTTTCCAGGCCCAATACCTCCAGGGGGGCTTTGGTCGTCATTAAGTAGGACGGGTTAAACTGTAAATAATCGTCTCCAGGACGCTTGTTAATGAGTAACTGGCCCGTACCTGGGACCAAACGTACCCGGGCAATGGCCGATTTACGCCGACCAGTACCCCAGTACACGGCTCGTTCTGACTTATTGATCGTCTGCATTAGTTTAATTCTCCAGGAATAGTATTAACAACAAGGGCTTGGGGAGTTTGGGCTTGGTGGGGATGGTGGGGACCGGCGTAGACTTTGAGTTTGGTGAACTGCTGACGCCCCAGGGTGGTCTTAGGTAGCATTCCCTTGACCGCATGCTCAATGATCCGTTCAGGAATACGGGCTTGGAGCTTGTCGAAGGTCTCCGTTTTCATACCACCGGGCCGACCGGAGTGACGGCGATAGAGCTTGGTAGTTCCCTTGCGACCCGTGACCACCACCTTTTCAGCATTTACCACAATGACAAAATCCCCCGTATCCATGTTGGGGGTGAAATTAGGTTTATTTTTACCCCGCAGTACGGTGGCAATTTCCGTAGCCAGCCGACCCAGGCGCTGACCATCGGCATCGATCACGTACCATTGGCGATCAATAGAACCTTGGGTAGGGACGTAGGTCTTCGTTGTCATAGCATTCACATCCGTAATCTTTGAGCGTCTTTCTCTGGCAAACTAACACTAAACTCAGCACTGGCCTAGGCTACTACAGTCCCCAGGTAAAACTGGGGCTGGGCATCAAACCAGACCTCTTGAGGAAAGGGCAAGGGGTCATAGCCGACCCGCAGCAAACACAGCCCCTGGGAGGGGGCTGAGTACTTGACCTGATGCCGTTGGCGCTCTCGCCAGAGGCGTTCAAATTCCTCACCTGGAAGTTCTCCAGTACCCACCTTAACCAGCAGGCCCATGATCAACCGCACCATGCCGTATAAAAATCCCTTCGCCTGTAGTTCCACGGTTAAAAAATCGGCTTGGCGTCGGCACTCAGCGGTTTGAATTTCCACCCAGGAATGGGAACGGCCCGACCGAGCTCGATGGAAGGCCGTCATATCGTGATACCCAACCATTGGATCAAGGGCCGCCTGCATTTTGCTCTGGTCCAGGTATTGGTGGTAGTAATGCCAGACAAAGGGACGGATAAACAGATTAGGGCATTGACCAGTATAAAAGGTGTAGCGATATCGCCGCCACTGGGCGGAAAATTGGGCGTGCCACTGATTATCCACAACCGTCGCCGCCCGTAAAAGAATATCCTGAGGCAAGCGAGCATTCAAAATATCAGCCCAGCGGTGGGCCGGAATCAACGCCGGAGCATCAAAATGGGCTACCTGAGCCGCAGCATGTACCCCCCTATCGGTGCGCCCAGCGCCACTTAGTCGCACCGGATAACCCAGCACCGTTTGAATCGCTTGCTCTAATTCTCCCTGGACGGTGCGGCCCTTGGGTTGCCATTGCCAGCCGTGGAGATGAGTGCCGATATACTGCACCACCATGGCTACCCGTTGGGTAAGCCGGTGAGTCTCCGGACAGGCGGAGGTCAAATGGTGCTCAATGGAGGAGGGTTTGGTCATCGGCGAGGCCATTAAAATAGGGCTTAGGTCAACTCAATGATGGCCATTTCAGCATTGTCACCTCGCCGTCGGACGGTCTTAACAATGCGGGTGTAGCCCCCGGCCCGATCACCGTAGCGATCAGCCACCTGACTAAAGAGGGCATGCACCAAGTCTTTATCGTAGATATACCCTAGGGCTCGACGGCGAGCGGGTAAGGACCCATCCTTAGCCAGGGTGATCATGCGATCGGCTTCCTCCCGTACCGCTTGAGCTCGGGCCTTGGTGGTGGTAATTCGCCCATGGCGAATTAGCTCGGTGGTCAGGGACCGTAACAGTGCTTTACGCTGATCAGCAGGCTTGCCTAATTTATGAACTCGACAACGGTGGCGCATGGTTCCTAGGGGGTTGAACAACAAAGAAACATGGAAGATTAAGGCGAGGCTAAACCGGCTTGGAGGCCTTTTCTAGAGGTAGGGTAATACCAAGACGCTCCTGCAGTGCCTCGATCACCTCTTCAGCGGACTTCTGCCCAAAGTTTTTAATCTCCAGCAAATCCTCTTGACTAAAGTCAAGTAGATCGGCTACAGAATTTATCTGGGCCCGCTTCAAGCAGTTGTAAGCTCGCACCGAGAGGCGCAACTCTTCAATGGGAATTTGATTATTGGGATCTTCCTCCCGCACTTCTTCATCAAACTTAGGTTCGAGGGTGACATCCTTGAGGGGGACGAATAGGTCCACCAGGATGTGGGCGGCCTGACTGATGGCCTGTTGAGGAGTAATGCTGCCATTAGTCCAAATGTCTAGGGTGAGTTTATCCTTTTGCATGGAGCCAGACACCACCACTTCATCCACCACGTAGTTGACCTTACGTACCGGCATAAATACTGCGTCAAGCTGGATGAAATCTAGAGCTGTGGCCTCATCCTTACTGCGGTCAATGGCCCGGTAGCCTTGGCCACGCTCAATCCGGAACTCCATTTCCAGGCTGTGACCATCCACCACTGTAGCTACGTACTGGTCTGGATTCACTACCTCTACCTCGGAGGGCAAATCAAAATGGCCAGCCGTCACCCGGGCAGGACCTTGAACCATTAAACGACCGATTTGGGGTTGGCTGGAATAGCTACGTAGGACAGTCTCCTTCATATTTAAAAGAATATCCAGCACATCTTCGCGAACCCCAGTAATCGTGGAAAACTCATGGGTTGCTCCGGCAATTCTTACCGCCGTAATGGCCACCCCCTCCAGGTTGGACAGGAGCACCCGGCGTAGGGCATTGCCAACGGTAGTGCCCTGACTACGTTCTAGGGGTTCAATCACAAAGCGACCATACTGCCCTTGATCGTCCTCTAGAATGGATTCCACGCAATCTACATGAAACTGTGCCACAGTACTGTCTCCCTTCAACCTGAACGCCCAATCAACCCTAGCGAACCACTCTGGTGATGTATCCTACCTAGCGCTAGGCACCAGTGCTATAACCGATTTTCTGACCCTAAACCCGACGACGTTTTGGCGGTCGACAACCGTTATGGGGAATGGGAGTGACATCACGAATTAAAGTGATCTCGAGTCCGGCCCCCTGTAGGGCTCGAATAGCCGTTTCCCGTCCCGCCCCCGGGCCGCTCACCATCACCTCAATCTGACGCATGCCCTGATCCATGGCTCGACGGGCAGCGCTGTCAGCAGCTGTCTGAGCTGCAAAGGGAGTTCCCTTCTTAGCTCCCTTGAAACCACTAGAACCCGCTGAGGCCCAGGAAATTGCTTCGCCCGCCTGATCGGTAATGGTCACAATGGTGTTGTTGAAGGTGGAGCAAATGTGGGCAACCCCACTGGGAACGTTTTTTTTACTTTTGCGAGGACCGGTCTTGCGGGTTGGTTTGGCCATGGTTGCGTCACTAAAACAATGTCATGAGAATACTTGGAAAAAACAAAACTGGGAAAACGTTTAGGCAACTCCTGTGCATTCAAAAAACTCGCCATGCCAAAGCAGGGAGCGTGAGCGCTAGACCTTCGGGGCACATCGACTGCCCCAGGATGGAACCTAGCTTTACTTCTTGGGTGCCTTCTTCTTGCCAGCTACGGTACGACGCGTACCACCCCGTCGAGTACGGGAGTTGGTGCGGGTGCGTTGCCCACGCACAGGCAGTCCAGCCCGATGCCGCCGACCTCGGTAGGAGCCAATGTCCATCAATCGCTTGATGTTCATGCTCTCCAGGCGTCGCAAATCTCCCTCCACCTGGTAGTCACTTTCGACGGCATCTCGCAGCTTAGCTACATCAGTGTCGGTCAGATCCTTAACCCGGGTATCTGGATTGACGCCGGTCTTGACTAAAATAGCCTTAGAGCGGGTCAGCCCAATACCGTAGATATAGGTCAAGCCAATTTCAACTCGTTTGTCGCGTGGCAAATCCACGCCTGCTATCCGTGCCACCTAAACTATCCCCCAAAACGATCTCGCCCAACATTATCCCGCGATCAGCACTTGTATAGATCCCTTACGCCTTAGCCAACAGGATCTAAATAACAAGTTAACAACTTGAGTTCGTCAAAGAAACCCTTGGCGAACTCAAGTCGACCCTTAGACTAGCCTTGACGTTGCTTATGCTTAGGATTACTACAGATCACCATGACCCGCCCGCGACGACGGATCACGCGACATTTATCGCACATTTTGCGAACGGACGCCCGGACTTTCATGCGCAACTCGCACTTCACTACAGAATTGCTATCCTAACAAACTATGGTCGGGCTCGTCAAATTTAGTTTAGAGTTAATTTTTCCAACTATATAATCTCTGTCTCCGGGCAATCTTCGGCCACGGTTAGCTCCACATCCCCCCTAGGCACAGCGGCTAATCGTTGGGTAATTGCTCCAATGCTCTCCAAGCGAACCATTTCTTCCCAAGAACAGATCTCATCATCCTCTTCAGTTTCGTAGCGTAGGGTAATGAGATCCCCTTCAATATCTAAAATTCGAGCCCGCTCTACCCAGCGCTGCTGATCTCGCAGAAAGATCCATACTTCTCGACCATCACAACAGAGCTGGTAGATCTTGCGATGTAGCATAGGCGCTTCTCCTAGGCCGCTAAGATTAATTGAGATCCTAGCCTAATGGACAACTACCGGGGGCAAGTCGATAGTTTCTCTAAATTTTAACTAACTCTGGGTTGGATTGATAGGATGGGGAAAGAAATGGAGTTGAGGAAGGCATCAGGGTAGGGTGCTGATGAAGTTCACCCTGAGTACCTTGCGCCTAGGCCCAGATTGCTATAGGTATATTTTTATCAGTATCCTTGAGGGATTAGTGTGTTTAGCGCTACTCTATTGGCACTAAGTCCCTCGGGCTATAGTGGAACTAACCTATAAGAGGGCTCTTGAGCTATGTTGCTGCACCTTTCCACCTGGCCCGAAGTCGAGACTTACCTCACCCGTTCCCAGGGCATAATTTTGCCCATCGGCTCTACGGAACAGCATGGACCGACTGGACTAATTGGCACCGATGCCATTTGTGCTGAGCTGGTGGCCCGAGGGGTTGGGGAAGCTACGGATGCCCTGGTAGCTCCCACTATCAATGTTGGTATGGCTCTGCACCATACGGCTTTCCCCGGTAGCATGAGTTTGCGGCCCAGTACCTTGATTGCCTTGGTACAAGACTACCTCAAGCCCCTGGTCAGCTACGGTTTTACCCGCTTCTTCTTTATTAATGGCCACGGTGGCAACATTGCCCCCCTTAGGGCGGCCTTTGCCGAAACCTACAGTGTCTTGGTGGAGGCTCGGCTACCCCAGGCTGATCGGGTCCGGTGTAGCCTGGCTAATTGGTTTATGACCCCCTCGGTTTACCGTCTAGCCAAGCAGCTCTACGGGGACCAGGAAGGCTCCCACGCTACCCCTAGTGAAGTCGCCCTCACCCAATATGCTTACCCTGACTACATCAAAGTTGCTCCCCTAGATCCGCCGGTGGCAGTGTCTGGATTTCCCATCTACGGTCCGGCGGACTTTCGGGACCATTATCCCGATGGTCGCATGGGGTCTAACCCCGCCCTGGCTACCCCAGAGCAGGGTCGGCAGTTTTGTGAGGCGGCGGTACAGGATTTAAGCCAGGATTACCTGGCCTTTTTGGCGGCGGATTGAGGGGGACTCAGAAGCAGGGCGATCGCCCTTTCCCGGCGCAAAACGCTGGCGATTTGCCGCAGATACGAAGAAGGCTGAAGTTAATCGCAGCGACTCTGGTAATTAGCACTATTCTGGTAAGAGCCTCCGTTCAAGAATTTTTCCGTCCAGACCTGAGCTATGCATAATTTTCTACCCATTGCCTACTTTGAAGGGGAATTCCGGAATTTTCAGGATGCCAAAATCTCCATTGCCACCCACGCGCTTCACTACGGTACTGGGGCTTTTGGGGGTCTGCGGGGCATTCCTGACCCCGACCATGCCAATCAGGTTTTGCTATTCAGGCTAGATCGCCACTGCCAACGCTTGAGCACCAGTGCCCGATTATTAAACTACAATTTGCCAGCGGATACCATTCAGGCGGTGATTACCGAGTTTGTGCAGAAAAACCGGCCCACCTCATCCTTCTATATCAGACCATTTGTTTATACCTCTGACCTGGGGATTTCCCCCCGTCTACACCAGGTGGAGAAAAATTTCTTTGTCTACGGTTTGGAACTGGGGGATTATCTATCCCCGGAGGGGGTGAGCTGTCGCATTAGCTCCTGGTATCGCCAGGAAGACCGTAGCCTGCCCCTGCGGGGAAAAATTAGTGGTGCTTATATCACCTCTTCCCTGGCTAAAACAGAGGCGGTGGAATCTGGGTTTGATGAGGCGATTTTAATTAATTCCCAGGGCAAAGTTAGTGAGGCGTCTGGCATGAATGTGTTTATTGTGCGCCATGGCAAGCTGGTTACCCCTGGCTATGATCAGGATATTTTGGAAGGTATTACCCGCGATAGCATTTTGACCATTGCGCGGGACATGGGCTTAGAGGTGGTGGAGCGCCCGGTGGATAAATCGGAGTTGTTGATTGCCGATGAGGTGTTTCTCAGTGGCACGGCGGCCAAAATTACTCCGGTGCGTCAGATAGAAGCCTATACCCTACCCAGCCATCGCCCGGTCACTGATCGCCTACGGCATCAACTAACCGTCATTACAGAGGGTCGGGATGCAGCCTACCGTGACTGGATATTTGCGATTCCGATTTAAGGATGGTAAATAAAGCTGTAGGGATAGAATTAATCCAGCCCAGAGGCGGCGACCACTAATATGTAACCCCCCTCACCATAGGTGTAGGGGGGAAGTGGACTGACGGGAAGTTAGGGTGTGGTTGAATTGGGAAGGCTCGCCACGGGTAGGCCGATCTCCAAATCAGCCTAAGTGTAGAGGCTGTAGCGAATCCCCCGGTAGGTTAATTCTGTTCCAGTCGGTAAGTCCGTTCTAGCAGGAGATGGGCTAGTAATCTTAAATCGCTTGAGAGCGTAGGGCCTACCTAGAAAAATGCCATGCTCGCCGGTTCTCACAGCGTCAATCGCGGGGAAAGAGGCTTTGTAGGGTTGGCCATGATAGGTCAGTTGCATGATAGACACTCCTGGGTGATGAAGATGGGTGAAAAAAGTCGTCTACAAAAGGCGAATACTACGGAACCGGAAAAGGTGGCGATCAGGAAAAATTCCATCCCTTGGCTCGGATTGGCTACCGCCAAACGGGCTTACCAAACAATTCCAAAACTTTATGTAACTTCAGCAACAAACTCAAAGATTCAAGTGTGCGCTAGGTCAAATTATGTAGCTAAAGGCACCGTTATAAGGTGAAGGAAAAGTTAAATTTTGAGGCTTTCTGTGAAAGTTTTGAAGCCTAAGGGGGTGATATGGCTCTAGCTACATCCAAATAGGCAGATCTTCGATGAAGAGGCGCAAGGGTTTGGCGAGGTTCCGTCGGGCTACTCGCTTCACCAGGTAAGCATGATTCTGCTGGCCAAAGCTACCCTTTTACCCAGGGTAGCTAACTACCGGGGGATTCAACTCAGAAGGTGAAAACCAGGCTATAGCTTCCTCAGTTCACGGTATGCTTAATGCTTGGTACTTCTTTCGCTGGGGTTAGTGGCCCCAGACTGAGTCCGACTAACCCATACCCATGACAGATACTGCTCCGCCTGACCAGCAACGTTCCTCCCATCCGATTGGGGTGCGTAAGATTCGCACCATGATTGAAGGCTTTGACGACATCAGTCATGGTGGTATTCCGGCCGGGCGATCGACCCTGGTAAGTGGTACCTCCGGCACTGGAAAAACCCTGTTTGCGGCCCAATTTATCTACAACGGCATCACCTATTTTGATGAGCCTGGGGTGTTTGTCACCTTTGAGGAATCCCCCCAGGACATTATTCAAAATGCCTATAGCTTTGGCTGGGACCTACAAAAACTGGTGAATGAGAGCAAGTTATTTATCCTGGATGCCTCCCCCGATCCGGAGGGTCAGGATGTGGTGGGTAACTTTGACCTGTCAGCCCTAATCGAGCGAATCCAGTACGCCATCCGTAAGTACAAGGCCCGTCGGGTGTCGATTGACTCGGTTACGGCGGTGTTTCAGCAGTACGATGCGGCCTCGGTGGTGCGGCGGGAGATTTTCCGTCTGGTGGCTCGCCTCAAGCAGATGGGGGTGACCACGGTCATGACCACCGAACGCTTGGATGAGTACGGTCCGGTGGCCCGCTTTGGGGTGGAGGAGTTTGTCTCCGATAACGTGGTGATCGTCCGTAATGCCCTGGAAGGGGAGCGTCGCCGCCGCACCATTGAAATCCTCAAGTTACGGGGCACCACCCATATGAAGGGGGAGTACCCCTTCACCATTACCAATGAGGGGATTAACATTTTCCCCCTGGGAGCGATGCGATTGACCCAACGATCCTCCAATGCCCGGGTCTCTTCCGGGGTATCCACTCTGGACGAAATGTGCGGCGGTGGCTTCTTCAAGGATTCCATCATTCTGGCAACGGGGGCCACCGGTACGGGCAAAACCCTACTGGTCAGCAAGTTTCTGGTGGATGGTTGCAAAAACGGTGAACGGGCGATCTTATTTGCCTACGAAGAGTCCCGTGCCCAGCTTTCCCGTAATGCCTACTCCTGGGGCATCGACTTTGAAGAAATGGAACAGCAGGGGTTGCTGAAGATTATCTGCGCCTACCCCGAGTCCGCCGGGCTGGAGGATCACCTACAAATTATTAAGACGGAGATTTCCCAGTTTAAGCCTGCCCGCATGGCGATCGACTCCCTTTCCGCCCTTGACCGCGGGGTGAGTAACAATTCCTTTCGGCAGTTTGTGATTGGGGTGACGGGTTTTGCCAAACAGGAGGAAATCACCGGCTTTTTCACCAACACTACGGAGCAGTTTATGGGGCTCCATTCGATCACCGAGTCCCATATTTCCACCATTACCGACACTATCTTGATGCTGCAGTACGTTGAGGTGCGGGGGCAGATGTCCCGGGCTATCAACGTCTTTAAGATGCGAGGCTCCTGGCATGATAAGGGGATCCGGGAATACACCATCAGCAGCCATGGTCCGGAAATCAAGGATTCCTTCCGTAATCTGGAGCGGATTATCAGTGGTTCTCCCACCCGGATTGCGGTGGACGAAAAAAGCGAACTCTCCCGCATTGTCCAAGGGGTGCAGGGGGACGGAGAGGATTAGCCCTGGCTTGATGGCTGGGTGTTCACCGGTTCCCCCAGGATGTGGGTGGCAAAAACCGCCCGGTCATCCCCCAGGATAAGTAGGGAAAACACTAGGTCCGCCAGGTCATCCAGGGTGATAGGTAGGCGATCGCCCTGGCGCAGGGCCAACAGGGGGGTAGCCCGCGGATCGAGGACGATACAATCCGCCTCTTTACCAGGGTCAAAGTTGCCCAGTTTCGCTTCCAGATTGAGGGCCCTAGCCCCCCCCAGGGTAGCTAGAAACAGGGTTTGGTACGGAGACAGGCGTTGGCCCTGGAGTTGGGCAACCTTATAGGCCTCCTTGCCGGTCTGCAGCAGGGAGAGACTGGTGCCAGCCCCAATGTCGGTGCCCAGCCCCAGCTTCACCGGGCGATCGCGGCGTTTGGCCTGATCTAACCGAAACAGACCGCTGCCCAGGAACAGGTTAGAGGTGGGGCAAAAGGATAGGGCCGCCCGGGCCTGGGCCAGGCGCTGCCATTCCGCCTCGGTGAGGTGAATGCCGTGGGCGAAGAGGGATCGTTCCCCCACCAGGCCCGCCTGGTCGTAAACATCCAGATAACCGGCATGGTCTGGGAAAAGGGACTGAATCCAGGCCACCTCCCGCTGGTTTTCGGAGAGGTGGGTGTGGAGGTAAACATCGGGGAACTCCTCTAGTAGGCGGGCCGCCAGGCGCAGCTGGGCCGGGCTGGAGGTGCCGGCAAAGCGGGGGGTAACGGCGTAGAGCAGCCGCCCTCGCCCATGCCACTTTTCAATCAGGGCCTTAGACTCCTCGTAAGAGGACTCGGCGGTGTCGCAGAGGCCCTCCGGGGCGTGGCGATCCATCATCACCTTGCCGCTAATCATGCGCAGGTTGCGGGCCGCCGCCGCCTCAAAAAAAGCCTCCACCGACTGGGGAAACACGGCGGCAAACACCAAGGCCGTAGTGGTGCCGTGGCGCAGCAGCTCGTCTAAAAATAGGTTGGCGATTCGGCTAGCATAGTCGCGATCGGTAAACTGGAGCTCAGTGGGGAAGGTATAGCGCTGTAGCCATTCCAGCAATTGCTCTCCGTAGGAGCCGATCATGCCGGTTTGGGGGTAGTGGATGTGGGTGTCAATGAATCCGGGTAGGATTAACTTGCCGCTGTAATCCAGGACCGGCCTGTTGCCTAGCTGATCCGCCAGATCAGGGTAGGGGGCGGTAGCCAGGACGTGACCGTCCCGAATCACCAACAGGCCATCCACCAGGTATCGTACCGCCTCGGTCTCGGGTACCAGGAAGGGATCCGCCACAAAGTCCAACAGGGTGCCCCGCAGCAGGCGATCGCTGGGTAATAGCCTGGGTAAATCCATTAGCAAGCCCTAACCAAAATAGCTGGGCTCATTTCCCGGCGTCCACTTAATATTGCAGCCGATGCTGGGCTTTTGATTTGGGGCCAGGGGTTGCCCGGTCAACACCGCCTCCAGGGCCTGGCGCAGGTCGGCACCGGTTACCGGCAGGCCATTGCTGGGCCGGCTATCGTCTAACTGGCCGCGGTACACCAACCGTCGCTGCGGATCAAACACAAAGAAATCAGGGGTGCAGGCGGCGGTGTACTGCTTGGCCACGGCCTGGGTGGCGTCAAAGCAGTAGGGAAAGGTAAAGCCCTGCTCCTGGGCCTGGGCCTTGAGGTGTTCGGGGCCATCCTGGGGATGGGTCTGGAGGCTATTGGCGCTGATCGCCACCATCGCTACCCCTCGGGATTGGTAATCCCGGCCGAGCCGGGCTAACTCCGCCTCTACATGCTTAACAAAGGGGCAATGACGACAGATAAACATCACCAGCAGGGCTGGCGCCTCCGCAAAGCTCGCCAGACTCACCGCTTGACCCGAGACCACATCGGTCAGGTTAAAGTCTGGGGCGGCGGTGCCCAGGGGTAACATTGTCGATTCCACCATAACCATGGGCTGATCTCCGAGGGGTTACTACAGCATTAAGGGGATGGAAGAGCGGCCACCAGGATAGGGGGCAGATCATTTACATTTACTATAAGGCCTCCTTCCCCGCCTGACCGCCGCCAATTTGCCCAACCTGGCCCCCGGCTGCCGGCATAGCCTTGCCCTGCTGTTACCTGACCAGTTGCCATGCTGTTTAAGAGACTAAATCTAGGTTTGGCCTGGCGCCGGATCCCCGCCTGGCTAGGGCTGCTGCTCTGGGCCGGAGGGCTGCTGGCCATCCGCCATCCCCAGCAAAGTTTAATGGCCCACGATGAGGGCTACTACGCCCAACAGGCCCGCTGGATTCTGGAGACCCAGGATTGGATCACCGTGGGTTGGTGGGGGAATCCGGTGTTCGATCGCACGATCGGCGCCCAGTGGTTAATCGCCCTCAGTTACCAGGCCTTTGGGGTGCAGGAGTGGTCCGCTCGCCTGCCCAGCCTGCTGGCCTCCCTGGCGGCCCTACTGCTGACCTGGCGGTTGGGCCAGCGGTTACAACCCCTCACCAACGGGGTCTGGGGGGCGGCCATCCTGACGGTGATGCCCCTCTGGGTGCAGTCTAGCCAGCTAGCCACCCAGGACATGGTGCTGATCTGTTTGGAGCTGCTGGCCCTCTGGGCCTTGCTCCATAGTGAAGCCTATCCCCGGCAACGGTGGGGGTGGGGGATGGTGGCGGGGATGGCCCTCAGCCTGGGGTTTTTAGCCAAGAGCGTGATGATTGTCCTACCGGCGATCGCCCTGCTCCCCTACCTGATTTGGGGTCACCGATCCCACCGTCACCTGGCTAACCCTGGGCTATACGCAGGGCTGATGCTGGGGGCCTTGCCCAGCGCTCTCTGGCTAGGGGCCAGTGTGGGGCGCTACGGCCTCCTGCCCCTGCAGCAGTTGCTGGGTAAGCTGATGTTGCTTTCCCAGGCCGGCTCCGCCGGTGCTACCCCCGCCACCTTCCAATCCACCACCACCGCCGCCTACTATCTCTGGCACCTGCCCCTCACCACCTTCCCCTGGGTGGTGGTGGCCGCCCTGGGGGGCTGGTTAGTCTGGCGCCATCCCCAGGTGGGCCGTCGCAGCTTGTGGCTGGGCTACCCCCTGGTGTTGCTGCTGTTGCTCAGTCTGTTTGACACCCGCACCTGGTACTACTCCCTCCAGCTTTACCCCTTTGTGGCTCTACTGGCGGGGGTGGGGTTAACCCATCTGGGGCGGCTCTATCGCTGTCGGGCACCCCGTCGCCACCGCCTGGCCCTGGGGCTGAGCTGGACCCTGGGGGTGTTGGCGGTGCTGTTGCTCTCCGCCGGTGCTGCCTTGGTGCTCACCCCCGCCCCCCTGGTGTCAGCTGAGCTACGCCCCTACGGCTGGTTGGGGCTAATGGGGGGGCTGGGCTGGTTACTCCCCTGGGGCCTGGGGATCTGGCGCGGTACTCGGGTCAGCCGATCGCAGCAAGCCCTCTGGCAGGGGGGCTGGTTATTGGGGCCCTGGCTAGGCATTGCCGCCGCCTTTGCCACCGGGCTCTGGGGCAACTACTGCGGCGACCTCAAGACCGCCCTGGCCACCCAGCCGATCGCCGGTGTGCTGGCCACCAATTCCATTTACATGGTGCAGCCAGGGGGCGATCGGGACAGTATTTTGCTGAGTTTCTATACCCCCCACCTGGCCAGTGCCCTGACGGATTGGCGAGACCTGCCCTCCGAGGCCTACGGCTGGGGCAATACCCAACTGGTGCCGATCACCGCCCCCGATTACCAGGTGGTGGCTACCCTGGGGGAATGGCAACTGATCCGGGCGCCCCTGCTACCCCGCCTTACCCCCCGGGGTTAGCTAGGGCAGGGCAGCAATGCGCAGGCTATCGGGGTGGCCAGGGTTACCCTGGATCGCCAACCCCCGCTGATTAGCGTGGAGATGGCGGGCCAGGGCGTAGATGATTTCCATATCCTCTGAGTAGCCACTGCGCTGGGCTAGCTCCACCAGGCTGAGGGGTTCTGAACTGTGCCGCAGGGTCTGCAGCACTGCCCGCTGCAGCTGCAGGATGCCTGCCGCCGCCTTTTTGCCGGCCTCCACCCCGGGCTGGTGGTAGGCGTTGATGTTGACCAAGTAGGCATAGAGCCCCACTGCCCGTTCATAGAGAGCAATCAGGGCACCCACACTAAAGGGGGTGACCTCCGGCAGGGTGAGGGTGATGGACTGGCGGTGGTTGTCGTAAAGGGCCTGGCGAGTGCCCTGGAGAAAGCCAAACAGGTAGTCGCCAGCGGTTACCCCCGGGTCCAGATCCATAGAGGCCCCCTCTCGATCCCTCAAAACTTCGATAAAGGTGACGAAGAAGTTGGGCACCCCCTCCCGCAGTTGTTGCACGTAGGCATGCTGGTCAGTGGAGCCCTTGTTGCCGTAGACCGCAATCCCCTGGTGCACCACCTGGCCGGCTAGGTCAGTTTCCTTACCCAGGGATTCCATCACCAGCTGTTGCAGGTACCGACTGAACAACAGCAGGCTGTCCTTGTAGGGCAGCACCACCATATCCTTTTCCCCCTTGCCCTGGCCGGCGTAGTACCAGGCCAGGGCAATCAGGGCCGCAGGATTTTGGTGCAAATCCGCCCCCCGGGTGGCGGCATCCATGGCCTTAGCTCCGGCCAGCATCGCCCGCAGGTTAATGTTTTGCAGCGCGGCGGGCAAGAGGCCTACGGCGGAAAGCTCTGAGGTGCGGCCCCCCACCCAATCCCGCATGGGGAAGGTGGCTAGCCAGCCCTCCTGCAGGGCCTGCTGCTCCAGGTGGCTACCCCCACCGGTAACCGCCACCGCCTGTTTGGCAAAGGGCAGGCCCAGGGTCTCAAACCGCTGCCGCACCTCCAGCATGCCGTTGCGGGTTTCAGGGGTGCCGCCGGATTTGGAGGTGACGATCACCAGGGTGGTGGCCAGGCGATCGCCGAGGCGATCAAGAATCCGATCAATCCCCTCCGGGTCAGTATTGTCAATGAAGTGAATAGCCAGGGGGGGAGGATCGGTGGCCAAGGCCTGGGCCACAAACTGGGGACCCAGGGCGGATCCGCCAATGCCAATGGCAAGAATATCGGTAAAGTGTTCCTGGCCAGGGGGATAAATGCCACCGGTGCGCACCTGGCTGGCGAATTGCTCGATCCTGGCGAGGGTATCGATGATGTCCTGGCGGATCTCGGCAGTTGGGGCCAGCTCGGGATCCCGTAGCCAGTAGTGACCCACCATGCGGTTTTCGTCTGGGTTAGCGATCGCCCCCCCTTCGAGGGCCGCCATATCTCTAAAGGCTTTTTCCAGACGGGGCTGCATTCGGGCCACAAAGACATCATCCATGCCCATGCGGCTAATATCCAGATAAAACCCCAGGCCATCGTGGTAATAGAGCCAGTCCTTGTAGCGTTGCCAGAGAGCGGTGGCGGTCATTCCCTTACTCCTCACACTAAGCCCGTGCATCCCTAGTTTACTGGAGTGGGGTTGAGCCGCAGCGAAATTCTGAGGAAAACCCGGGATCGACTGGAGGGAGAGCTTATTCCGTCGCCTTAAAGGCCCGCAGGCGGGTCGATAGGCTGCGAATCACCTCCAGGGCAAAGAGGGGGGTCTCCTGGACTAAAAACTTAAAATGGCTGGCATCTAAGGCCGCCAACCGACAATTAGTTTGGGCCACCGCCGTGGAGGCCCGCAGGGGGGGAATTTGCACCAGGGCTCCTTCGCCAAAGACATCCCCAGCCCGAATGGTCTCCACCACCTGGCCCTCCACCTGGAGGGTTACCTCTCCCTCGATCACTCCGTACATCACCTCTCCTACCTCCCCGGCCTCAAAAATTACCGTACCGGCGGCAAGGGTTTTAATATCGGGAGACTTGGCAAATATCTCAATCACCTGGGCGGGTTCCAGCATGGTGGGGCCTCTATAGTCCTGGGAAAGGGTGAAAACAGCCGTTATAAACCTTAAGAGAATTTTATAGTCCCTCTATCCCCAGCCAGGTTAAGCACAGCTTAAGTCAGGCTAAGCAGGGAGGTTAGATCCCCAATCCTGCCTTACCCCTAAGGATTGTGATATAAACCATTGATTCTTACAATGGAATAGTTAGCCGGTGGTTAAGTGACTCAGGAGGGGTCTCTATGGTCAGTCGTCCGATTATTCTTGGCATCGTTGGGGATAGTGCAGCAGGGAAAACTACCCTAACTCGCGGGATCGCCCAAATTCTTGGCGAAGACCAGGTGACCACTATCTGTACCGACGACTACCACCGCTATGATCGCAAGCAACGCAAGGAAATGGGCATTTCCGCCCTGCATCCCGACTGCAATTACATTGATATCATTCAGCAACACCTGGGGTTGTTACGCATTGGTCAACCCATCCTCAAGCCCATTTACAACCACAGTACCGGGGAGTTTGATCCACCGGAATACATTGCTCCCCGCCGCTTTGTGATCGTGGAGGGGCTGCTGGGCTATTCCACCCGGACCTGCCGTGATGCTTACGATGTTAAGGTTTATCTGGCTCCCCCGGAGGATCTGCGGGCCAACTGGAAAATCAAACGAGACACCCGCAAGCGGGGCTATACCCCGGAGGAGGTGGTGGAGCAGATCAGGGCTCGGGAATTTGACTCCGAAGCCTTTATTCGGCCCCAGCGACAGTGGGCCGATGTGGTGGTTAGCTTCTATCCGCCGGATAAGGCCGATGGCACGGACGAATTATTGCTGAACGTACGGTTGGTGATGCGTCCCACCATTCCCCACCCGGACTTCAGTCACCTGCTAGAAAGCAAACACGGTGCCACCCTCAGCGATGCGGTACGGCTGGAGCTGGACCGGGATATGGGTAAGCCGGTTGATGTGTTGGAAATTGACGGCCATGCCACGGCGGAACCAGTTCAGGAACTGGAACGCACCCTCTGTAGTGAAATTCCTTACCTGGGCAAGTTCTGCAGCATTGAGGGCAACACGGACATTGGCAAGGTGATTGGCACCACCGGCGAAACCCTGCAGAGCTACCCTCTAGCCCTGACCCAGTTGTTGATTACCTATCACATGCTGAAGGCAGCTAACATTTTTGATTAGGGCGGCGGCTCTATGGTCACGACGGCAACCCTTGCTCCAGAAGCAGGTTAAGCCATAGGTTTTACAAATTCATCATGTCCCCAGGGTTGAGCAGATCCTGAAGGTGCTGGCGTAGATTTTGGACCCAGTGATCGTAGCCCCTGGCACTGAGGTGGAGCCCATCGCCACAGTGGAATGAGCGATCCAGTTGGCCGTCGCCATCCCTGTCTAGGCTGGCGCTATGGTCTACAAAGCGCCGTCCAGCTTGGTCCGTTAGTCCCTGGTTCAGGGCCTGGTTAATGGCCTGAATCCGTTGGTTATAGCCCCGCAGAGAATAAAGTCTGCCCATGGCCCCTTCCGCTACCGGTAAAATACTGGAGACTAACACCGGTACTGGCGGTAGGGTAGCCAGGATCGCCCAGTAATTGGTTAATAGCTCCTGATTGGAACGGAATCGCAGATCATTTACACCTATGGCTAATACCACCGCCCTGGCCTGATTCAACACCGGACTATAGAGGGATAGCCGTTGCCGCACCCCCAGAGTGGTATCGCCGTCGATACCATAATTGATAGCGTTGGCATCCAGGCGTTGGGCCTCCAGTCCCTGGGTAATGCTGTCGCCAATCAACACCAGGGACCGGGGGGGGACCTGCCCTAAGCTGAGGACGTGGTGTCCTATCCTGACGTAGTAGTTAAGTACTAGCCTGAAACTCTTGTATTTCAGCACTTCCAGCATATCTGTACTATTTA
>JBEIUS010000156.1:0-7601 GCA_040374235.1 Leptolyngbya sp.
GGGTTTATTTTGCGGTGTGGGCCCCCAATGCCCGTAACGTTTCTGTCCTGGGAGACTTCAACCACTGGGATGGCCGCAACCATCAGATGCGTCGCCTCTCCAATGGCATCTGGGATCTGTTTATCCCCGGGTTAACCGCGGGGGCCTCCTACAAGTACGAAATTAAAAACTACGCAGGTCACATTTACGAAAAGTCTGACCCCTACGGTTTTCAGCAGGAGACCCGGCCCAAAACCGCCTCCATTGTTACGGATCTAGACCACTACGCCTGGCAAGACCAGGCCTGGATGGGGCAGCGTCGCCAAACAGAACCCCTAAACCAGCCGATTTCCGTTTACGAGGTGCATCTGGGTTCCTGGCTGCACGAATCCTCCGCTAACCCGGCCCGTCGCCCCGATGGTACTGAGGAGCCGGTGGTGACGGTGGCGGAGCTCAAACCCGGGGCCCGTTTTCTCACCTATCGAGAACTAGCCGATCGATTGATTCCCTACGTCAAGGAGTTGGGCTTCACCCACATCGAACTACTGCCCGTGGCCGAGCACCCCTTTGACGGTTCCTGGGGCTACCAGGTGACCGGCTACTACGCCGTTACCTCCCGGTACGGCAGTCCGGAGGACTTCATGTTCTTCGTGGATCAGTGTCACCAGAATGGCATTGGGGTGCTGGTGGACTGGGTGCCGGGTCACTTTCCCAAGGACGGCCATGGTCTGGCCTTCTTTGATGGCACCCACCTCTACGAACACGCCGACCCCCGCAAAGGCGAGCATAAGGAATGGGGCACCCTGGTGTTTAACTATGGCCGCAACGAGGTGCGCAACTTCCTGGTGGCCAACGCGGTGTTTTGGTTTGAGAAGTACCACATCGACGGCATTCGGGTGGATGCGGTGGCCTCCATGCTCTACCTCAACTACTTCCGTAAGGATGGGGAATGGGTGGCTAACGAGTATGGCGGCCACGAACACATTGAGGCGGCGGACTTCCTGCGCCAGGTGAACCATGTGCTCTTCAGCTACTTTCCCGGCGTCCTCTCCATCGCTGAGGAATCCACCGCCTGGCCCATGGTGTCCTGGCCCACCTACGTGGGGGGGCTGGGCTTTAACCTGAAATGGAACATGGGCTGGATGCACGACATGCTGGACTACTTCCACATGGACCCCTGGTTCCGGCAGTTCCATCAAAATAACGTCACCTTCAGCATTTGGTATGCCTTCACCGAAAACTTCATGCTGGCCCTCTCCCACGATGAGGTGGTGCATGGCAAGAGCAATATGCTAGGCAAGATGCCGGGGGACGAGTGGCAGAAATTTGCCAACCTGCGCTGCCTCTATACCTACATGTTTATGCACCCGGGCAAGAAAACCCTATTCATGAGCATGGAGTTTGGTCAGTGGAGCGAGTGGAATGTCTGGGGTGACCTGGAGTGGCACCTGCTGCAGTACCAGCCCCACCAAGGGCTGAAGCACTTTATGTCTACCCTCAACCAGGTCTACCGTAGCGAACCCGCCCTCTTCACCCAGGACTTTGATCAGGCCGGCTTCGAGTGGATCGACTGTAACGATAATCGCCATAGCGTTGTGTCCTTTATTCGGCGGGCTAAGGACAGTGAGGAGTTCCTGGTGGTGGTGTGCAATTTTACCCCCCAACCCCACAGCCATTATCGCATTGGGGTACCCGATAAGGGCTACTACAAGGAGGTGTTTAATAGCGATGCTCGGGAGTTTGGCGGTAGCAACATGGGCAACCTGGGGGGCAAGTGGTCCGATGACTGGGCCTTCCACAATCGGCCCTTCTCCCTAGATCTGACCCTGCCGCCCCTGGGGGTGATCGTACTCAAAATGGATGGGGAGGGCACCCAGAAAGCCCTGGCGGGGCAATAGAGTTGGGAAGTACTAGACCGTGTATCACTGTCCTAAGGAAGGCAAAATTAACCTAGAGGAAAGGCAGATCGCGCCAGGGCTAGGGGCCCACGCCTGTCCCAGCTGCGGTGGCCTATGGGTTCCAGGGGCCAATTATCTACCCTGGCAGGCACAACGGGTAGAGGAGGACGCCCCTGTCCAGGTGGCGGTACTCCCCCTCTCCCTCAGCACCCCCTTTCCCACCGCTCCCCTGGATAATCGGGCCGCCCTCTGCCCTGAGTGCCATGGCTACCTAGCCCGGGGGCGGATTACGCTGGGGGGGGGAGCCTTTTACATCGAGCGGTGCCCCAGTTGCCAGGGAACCTGGTGTGACAGCGGTGAGTGGCAGATGCTGGAGAACCTCCAACTCCACACCCACATCGAGTATATTTTCTCCCCCGAGTGGCAGGCCCAGGTGCGCCACTTGGAAACGGAGGAACGGCAGCGACAGGCCCTGGTAGACAAGTTAGGTGCAGAGATTGCCCAACGGGTCTTAGAGTTGGGCGAGCTACTGCAAGCCCACCCCCATGGGGACTTTGGTGTGGCCTATCTGATGCGCCGGTGTGATCACTAAGGGAAACGATGGATGCCCGGGGGTTGCCGATGGATGGGTTAAGGGAGGGGAGCCAGGTCGCCAAACTAACCCTGGGTTCGTAAGGGGTCAGCACTATTCAGGATTTACAGATGGCTAACGGTACAGAGCAGGACTTTCCCCTGACCTATCCACCCACCTCCCTAGCAGATAGGGAGGAGCTATTGGTTTTCCATAACTTCTCGGTTACCTATCCAGGCCAGGGGCAGCCCGCTGTCAATCAGGTATCCCTAGCCCTGGGGCCGGGGGAACGGCTGGGGCTGGTGGGGGAATCGGGCTGCGGCAAATCTACCCTGGGGCGGGCGGTGCTGCGCCTGCTACCCAGCGCCGCCACCTTGGGGGGGGATATCTGGTTTGAGGGCGAGGCGGTAGGCCAATTTTCCGCGAGGCGGTTACGGCGGTTTCGCGGTGAGGCGATCTCCCTGGTTTTCCAGGATCCCATGACCCGCCTTAACCCCCTGATGACCATCGGTGACCACTGCCTGGAAACCCTACGGGCCCACCGTCCCCACCTATCGACCCAGGCTGCCAAACAGCGGGTGGTGACGGTGCTAGAGCAGGTGAATATTCCCCCTAGCCGATTTCACCAGTATCCCCACGAATTTAGCGGCGGTATGCGGCAACGGGTGGCGATCGCCCTGGCGATGCTGTTGGAGCCCAAGTTAATCGTGGCGGATGAGCCCACCACCAGCCTGGATGTCACCGTATCGGCCCAAATCCTGCAGGAGCTGACCCGCCTCTGCGACCAGCTGGGCACGGCCCTGGTGCTGATTTCCCATGACCTCTCCCTGGTGGCGGAGTACTGCGATCGGGTGGCGGTGATGTACCAGGGCCAGGTGGTAGAGACTGGCCCGGCCCAGATCGTGTTCAGTCAGCCCCAGGCGGATTACACCCGCACGCTGGTGGCCTCTGCCCTGCAATTGCAGCAGGCGGAGGGCCTGGCCTACCCCGGCGGCACCGGTACTCCGCTTTTGCGTTTGGTGGGGGTAAAGCAATACTACAGTCTGGCCCCTAACCCCCTGGCCCGGTTATGGGGCCCGGCCCGGCCAGAGGTGATTAGGGCGGTGGATGATGTGTCCCTGGAGATTTACCCCGGTGAAATTCTGGGCCTGGTGGGGGAGTCGGGCTGTGGTAAGAGCACCCTATCCCGCACCATTTTGCAGTTGGTTAAACCGACGGCGGGTCGGGTGGAGTTTGACGGCACCGATCTCACCACCCTGGCTGGGGCCCAGCTGCGATCGCAGCGCCGTCACCTACAAATGGTGTTTCAAGACCCCCACGCCTGCCTCAACCCCAGGATGACGGTTGGACAGAGCATTATGGATCCCCTACTGATCCACAACCTGGCTCGGGGTCAGCAGGCGGAACAGCAAACCCACGCCCTGCTGGAACGGGTGGGGCTGAGCCCTAGTCAGGACTACTTTCACCGCCTCCCCGGTGATTTGTCGGGGGGTCAGCAACAGCGGGTCGCCATTGCCCGGGCCCTGATTACCAGACCCCAACTGATTATTTGCGATGAGCCGGTGAGCATGCTGGACGCCACGGTGCAAACCCAGGTGCTGGACCTGATGCTGGAGCTGCGGCAGGAGTTTAACCTCACCTATCTGTTCATTACCCACGACCTGTGGGTGGCGCGGTTTCTCTGCGATCGCATCGCCGTCATGCAGGCGGGTAAAGTAGTGGAACTGGCGCTGACGGAGAAGTTATTCACCTCACCCCAGCACCCCTACACCCGCCGTTTACTGGAGGCGGCCCCTGCCCTTAACCGCCGGGCCAGCTGACCCGGCTAAGCTGAAAGAGTTTGGTAACCACTAACCCAAGCCACCCACCGCCATGAGCATCCGAGAAGAAACCAGGGGAGTCATCAACGAACTCAAACAACAGTTTAGGCTGTTGGGCGGGTTGGTGGCGATCATGTGGGTGGCGGAAATCCTGGATCAATGGGTTCTGGGTCAACACCTGGATCGCTTTGGCATCATCCCCCGCACTATCATCGGCCTGCGAGGTATCCCCCTGGCCCCCTTCCTGCATGGCAATTTTGCTCACCTGATGGGCAATACCATTCCATTTATGCTCCTGGGGTGGTTGATCATGCTACGTAATACCCGTGACTTTGTCCGAGTCACTCTGGTGGTGGGGCTGGCCAGCGGTTTAGGCACCTGGTTATTTGGCTCTCCAGGCAGCCACATTGGGGCCAGTGGAGTGATCTTTGGCTACCTGGGCTACCTCCTGCTGCGGGGCTTTTTCGAACGGCGCTTAGGATCGATTAGCCTCTCCCTATTGGTGGGCACCCTCTATGGCAGCATGATTTGGGGTATCCTACCCCTACAACGGGGTATTTCCTGGGAGGGTCATCTGTTCGGTTTTATAGGCGGAGTCCTAGCCGCCCGCCTACTGGTTGCCCATAGCAACGGTGATAGTCCATAATCCCTAGACCCTACATGCCGCAGGTTGACAAATGATTAACCCGATGCGTAGTAGTACCGCTCAACTGATGGCCCGAATCGGTGAATAATCAGTAGGGGTTGGCCGTGCTGACGCCAGAAATTCAAAAAAAATCTCCCGCAGCACCTCGGATAATAGCTCCCCTGTGGGGGAGAGTCAGGTGGGTTGCAAAAAGGTCAGCGAGGCGATCTCATTGGTGGCCAGCATTGTGGGGATTAACTCCCGGTAGGTAGGGTTAGGTTCTACAATACTAATAATTACGTCCCCTAAGTACGGTCAGAGAGGCGTAAGATTGCCCATACTGCTGCTAACGCCATGCATAAAACCGCCTTAATTACCGGCATCACCGGCCAGGATGGCTCTTACCTGGCGGAGTTGCTTTTGGCGAAGGATTATAAGGTCTATGGCATGGTGCGCCGCTCTAGCTCCGGTAGCCTCAGCCGCATCAGCCATTTCTCCGATCGCATCGACATCGTTCCCGGTGACCTGCTCGACCAGTTCTCCTTGATTGATGCGATCGAACAAACGCATCCGGACGAAATCTACAACCTGGCCTCCCAGAGCTACGTCCCCCTCTCCTGGACTCAGCCCGCCCTCACCGCCGAATACACCGCCCTGGGTGTTTCTCGCCTGCTGGAGGGAATTCGCCGCTGCAAACCCGACATTCGTTTTTACCAGGCCTCCAGTAGCGAGGTCTTTGGCCAACCCCAAGAATCTCCCCAGACCGAGCAAACCGCCTTTCGCCCCCGCAACCCCTACGGCATCGCCAAGGCCTACGCCCACTGGATGACCGTCAACTACCGGCAGAAATACAACCTCTACGCCTGCTGTGGTATTACCTACACCCACGAATCCCCCCGGCGGGGGGCGGAATTTGTGTTCCGCAAGGTCACCCAGGGGGCGGCCAAGATTAAACTGGGCCTGGCCCAGGAACTCAAACTCGGTAATCTAGACGCCCGCCGCGACTGGTGCCACGCCCAGGATGTGGTGCAGGCCATGTGGCTGATGCTGCAGCAGGATAGGGCCGATGACTACATCATCGCCAGTGGCCAAACCCACTCAGTGCGGGAACTGGTGGACTGTGCCTTTAGCAGTGTCGGGCTCAACTGGCAGGATTACGTCACCGTTGACCCGGCCTTTTATCGTCCCGATGAGGCGGTGCAGCTGGTGGGCTGTGTTTATAAGATTAAGGCGGAGCTGCGCTGGCAACCCGCCTACTCCTTCGAGACCCTGGTGCAGTCCATGGTGGATCACGACCTCAAGGAGCTCACCGATAGCGGGTTGTAGTGCCCCATGAAAGTCATTGTTGAAGCTACCCCGGTTTTGCCCCGTCCCAGTGGAGTGGGGCTCTATGTGATTAATTTGCTGGCGGCCCTGGCGGCCCTGCAGGAAACCGAGGGCTTTCAACTGGGGCTGGTCTACCAACCTAGCCTCAAAAACTGGTTGCGGGGTAACCTCACCCTGCCCGAGGTACTGCGTCACTACCCCAACCCGGTAGTACTCCCCCTGCCGGTGCGCCTGCTCAATTTGTTGGCGCAACTGCCGGGCCATGGGCCGATTTTAGCCAGTCTGGAAAAGCATTTTGGTCGCCCTGACCTCTACCATGGCACCAACTACACCGTGTTTCCCTGTCGCCACAGCCGGCGGCTGATCACTATCTACGATCTTTGCTTCCTGCGGTACCCAGCCTACGTCACCGCCGTCGTCCGCACCTACGGTCAACGGGTCAGACAGGGGTTGGGATGGGCCGACCGGGTGATCACCATTTCCGAGAGTTCCAAGCGGGATATTGTGGAGTTCCTAGGGGTAGACCCCGATCACATCTGGGTTACCCCCCTGGCCAGCCGCTATGCCAGGGATGCCCTGGGGCCAGACATTCTCCCCCAGGAACCCGCATACCTGGGACAGGTGCCTCTGGAGGAACGGCCCTACATCCTGTTTGTCAGCACTCTGGAACCCCGCAAAAACCTCTTAACCTTGATTGAATCCTTTAACCAGCTGAAAAACCAGCACCGCATCGATCACCAGTTAGTACTGGTGGGTCAGCGGGGTTGGCAGGTTGAGCCGATCTTTGCCGCCATCGCCGCATCCCCCTGGCGTGGTCATATCCACCATCTCGACTACCTTAGCGATGCCCAGGTGGCCTACGCCTATGCCCACGCCGATCTATTGGCCTATCCCTCCTGGTACGAAGGCTTTGGCCTGCCGGTATTGGAGGCCATGACCCTGGGCTGCCCGGTGGTGACCGCCAATAGTTCATCCCTGCCGGAGGTGGCGGGGGATGCCGCCCTGCTGGTGGATCCCGCTAACCCAGAGGAGCTGGCGGCGGCCTGCTGGCGGGTGATTAGCGATCGCACCCTGCGCCAGTCCCTCATCACCCAGGGCTACGCCCAGGCGGATCAGTTCTCCTGGCGGCGCACCGCCCAGACTACCCTAGCCGCCTATCGATCCCTGCTTTAGGCTACAATCCGAGGATTTTTGACTCCCGTGTCATGCCCCAAGCTGATCTGCTGATTAACCTGACCTTCGTACCCCGCCAACCGACGGGGTTGAGGATCTCCCTGGTGTTTCCCACTGAACTTTGGACTAATGGGGTGACAGGGGCAGTTGCAGACGGACAGGCAAAATCGCCCAGTTGCTTCAGTTGATCGATTGGGTCTGATTGACAA
>JBEIUS010000026.1:0-25822 GCA_040374235.1 Leptolyngbya sp.
ACCCAGTGAATTTGGTCTGGCCAGGCGGGGTGGGACACATCCACCACGTGGAGGAGGGCATCGGCCTCGATGACCTCCTCCAGGGTGGCCCGAAACGCATCCATCAGGGAGGCGGGTAGCTCTTCGATAAAGCCCACCGTATCGGTTAGCACCAGCTGGAGCACCTGACCCTGGATGGGGATCGCCATGCGGCGACTGGTGGGATCGAGGGTGGCGAACAGTTGATCCGCCGCATAGACCTGGGCATGGGTCAGGGCATTCACCAGGGTGGACTTGCCCGCATTGGTGTAGCCCACCACGGCAATGGAGGGCAGGGCATCTTCCTGGCGCCGGTGGCGCAGCCGAGAGCGGTGAGCCTGCAGTTGGTTAACATCCTGCTGCAGCCGACTAATGCGGCGTTGAATGGCGCGTCGTTCCGTTTCCAGCTTGGTTTCCCCCGGCCCCCGGGTGCCGATACCGCCTCCCAGGCGGGACATGGCCTTACCCCGACCGGTCAGTCGAGGCATTTGGTATTCCAACTGGGCCAGTTCAACCTGGAGCTTACCCGCCCCAGTTTTGGCCCGTTGGGCAAAAATATCCAGAATTACCTCGGTACGATCCACCACCCGGATACCCATCAGGTTTTCTAAATTGCGCACCTGCACCGGGGAGAGATCGCGGTCAAACACCACCAAGTTGGCCCCCAGGTTCTGAGCCACCAGGGCCACCTCCTGCACCTTACCGGCCCCCAAAACGGTTTGGGGATGGGGGCGAGGACGCTTCTGGTGGATGGACTGTAGCACCTCACCGCCGGCACTTTCCACCAGGCGTCCCAGTTCCACCAGGCGATGGTTAAAGTGATTGGCATCCTGACCCTGGGTAAACAAACCCACCAGCAGGGCCCGGTCCTGATCTAACTCAACCTGACGAGCAATAAAGCCGCGGCTCAGCTCCTCCTCTAGGGACTCGGTCAGGGCCAGGGCATCCTGGTCGCTAAGCTCTTCTATGCCCATGGCCTCCGACACCCACCAGCGCTGCTCCGGATGGGCCACCAGGTGAGCCAGACAGGTGGATTCAATGTAACCCGTTGCCCGTCCACCCCGGCCCTTAAAGCCTGTGCCCGTGAGCATCAGCACCGCTAACATATCAAGGCGCTGCAGGGCCATCGCCGTTAAGGTCGCCTCGGTGGGCGGACCAGACTCTAGCTGGGTGGCAATGCAACGGATCCCTGAGAGGCGGCGATCGCCATAGCGAGGTAACTCCACCAGGGGAATTTGGGTTTGCCTGAGGGTGCCCACCCCCACTCTGATCACCTGGCCACGGCGATTGACGTAGACCCCCAGGGGCATACCGATATCCGTACTAATGGCCGCCAAACGCTGGGCAAACTCGGGGGTAACCACACAACTGCCGGGCAGTCGCTGGTGGTATAGGCGCTGTAGCTGCTTGATTTGACTGGGCTTGAGCCCCTTTAGGTGGCCGTAGATGGTGTCGATAGTAGTAATCTGCTCCCCATGCGAAACTTCAGGACCCGGTAGGAGAGGGGAGAACCCCAGCAAAGCCAACCACACCTCCTTAATCGGGTTCGTTAATCGACTTTGCGAGACTTTGCGACCTTGGGATTGCGGCCGTAGAGACGATCTAACACCCGTTTGACCGATACCCGTTGCCAGCGGTGCCCCCGCTTGGTGCTGTAGCCCTGCTGGTTTAACCAATCGGCAATTTGCTGTAAAGACTTACCCGACTTATGGTGGCGGCGAATTAACTCGATTACCTCCTGCTCAACGGGATCGTTGACCAGCTCCCCATCCACCGCCTGTAGGCCAAAGGCCGGTGAGCCAAACCCCGCATAGCCACCCTGGGCGGCCTTAAGGCAGCGACCCTGGTGCAAGCGTTGCCAAACCTGGTGTTTTTCCGGTTCTGGAGCCATAGGGGGGGGCAATACTTTAGAGACTACCTGGATGGACAGGGACATCGGCGGAGACAGTGATCCTCGTCAACATGAATTATTTTTAATGCAAAATTACATGAATAATAATGCACTCAAGTGTCCCTATGGTAGCGTAGCCGGGTCAGATCTCGGGGTAGATCTTCACAGAACCTTCCAGGTCTCGGGCCCCACAATGCCATCACTAACCAGGTTATGACGCCGTTGGATCTCCCGCACCGCCGCCTCCGTGGCGCTGCCAAAGACGCCATCAATGGGGCCCTGATAAACCCCCTTAGCCCGTAACTTTTCCTGGAGTTGGCGCACCGCCTCTCCCCTCATGCCGGGCCGCAGCACCGGTAGGCCACCGGTGGTGGTCTGACTAGGTTGGCCCCCTGGGGGAGAGGCGGGGGCAGGGGCCTGGGTGGGGCCGGTGGTTGCCGTCGCTGGGGTAGAGGTAGGGGCGGCCGCCCTTGGATCTGGAAAGAGTTGACTCCAGGTGGTGGGGCCAACAATGCCATCGGGGGTAATGCCAGCCGCCCGCTGAAAGTCTCGCACCGCCCGTTCCGTATCCTCTTGATAAAGACCGGTAACCGCTCCGCCGTAATACCCTAGCAGGGCCAGCAGGGATTGGATTTCCTTCACCGATTCCCCCTGGCTGCCCAGGCGCAGGGTGGGGCGCACAACTCGATCGCCGCTGACCGTGGGGTTGACTGGTCCAGGGTTGGGGGACTGGGCAAAGACCATGTCTGTACCGAGCAGGATGGTCGGGGCGATCGCCACACTAGCCCACCAGCCCAGACTATGGCAGGATGGTCGAACCAGGGCAGAGGGCGACGAACAGGTTTTGGGTAACATCGTGGTGCACAGCCAGGCAAAGTAAGTTAGAAGAATTATATGCAATGCTTAGCTCGCCATGACCGTCGCCATTGACTTTGGTACCAGCAACACCGTAATTAGTCGCTGGAACCCCCTCACCCAGGCCCCTGAAATCCTGGCCTTGCCCGACTTCAGTGTGAGCTTGACCGGTGAAGCTCCGCTGGTACCCAGCTTGGTGTACGTCGACAAGCCCGGGCTAGACGGGGTGGTGGTGGGGCAGGCCGTCCGCGATCGCGGCCTCGACATGACCCATGACCCCCGCTTTTTCCGCAACTTTAAGCGGGGCATCGGCGCTCCCCTGCAGGGGTTTGTCCCGGAGGTGGAGGGCCAGCCCCTTTCCTTAGATCAGGTCGGTCGGTGGTTTTTGCACACCCTGCTCACCCGGGTGCGGACCATCGCCCCGGAAGAAGATAGCCTGGTGTTCTCCGTCCCCGTCGATAGCTTCGAGGCCTACCGCCTGTGGTTGGGCGATCTGGCCAGGAATTTGGATTTTCAAGAGGTGCGGTTAATCGACGAACCCACCGCCGCCGCCCTGGGTTACGGCCTCAGCCAAGAGCGCACCCTGCTGGTGCTGGATTTTGGCGGCGGCACCCTGGACTGGTCCCTGGTGGAACGGAACCCATCGGCGCAGCGATCGCCCCTGGGTTTTTTGGTCAAATGGGGACGTCAAACCCTGGCCCAGTCCTCCAGTCAACGGCCCCAAACCCCTCGGGTCTTGGCTAAAGCCGGGGAAAATCTGGGGGGGGTGGACCTCGACCACTGGCTGATGGATTACTTTCAGACCCAGGGCATTCCCCCTTCAAGCCTGGTACAACGGCTGGTGGAGCGGCTGAAGATCAAACTCTCCCATCAGTCCACCGCCCAGGAAGTTTACTTCGATGATGAAACCCTGGAAAGCTACGATCTGCAGCTGACCCGCGATCAATTCGAGGCCATTTTAGCCCAGCACCAGTTTTTTCAACGGTTAGACCAAAGCCTAGCCCAGGTGCTCCAGCAGGCCCAGCGCCAGGGGGTCGGCCCTGGGGATATTGAGGCGGTGCTGCTGGTGGGGGGTAGCGCCCAAATCCCCGCCCTGCAGGCCTGGATCCGACAGCAGTTTCCCGGTGATCGGGTCAAGGCCCATCGCCCCTTTGTGGCCGTTGCCGAGGGGGCGCTCCAACTGGCCCAGGGTACTGGAGTAGAGGACTTTTTATACCACAGCTATGGGATTCGCTATTGGGATCGCCGCCATCATTGCCATGGCTGGCACCCGATTATTCCCCAGGGGCAACCCTACCCCATGGAGACACCGGTGGAGATCACCCTAGGGGCTTCGGTGGATCAGCAACCCAGTATCGAGCTGGTGATTGGTGAATTGGGACAGGCCCCCACCACCACGGAGGTTTATTTTGAATCAGGTCGCCTGGTTACCCGCCAGCGGGCTGGCCAGGGGCCAACGGTACAGCCCCTCAACGATCGCCCAGGGGCCCGCACCATTGCCCAACTCCAGCCCCCCGGTTTTCCCGGTAGCGATCGGGTGCGGGTCTGGTTTCAGGTGGATAGCGATCGACTGCTGCGGATTACGGTCAGCGATATCTTCACGGGAGCAACTCTGCTCAATAATCAGGTGGTAGTTCGATTAACCTGAGGCCGGTGAACCGACTGTTTGTCCTATGGTAGTACTAGTACTGGCGATCGCAGGAAGCTGGGTATCCTGGGTTCTCTCTCCCAAAGGTGACAGAACAGAGATAATTAGGCCCTAGCCTGGCGGCGGCAAACCAGAAAACAAAAAACCTAGGGTGACCGGTTAGTTACCTAGGCCGCCAGGGAACCCTAAGGCAAAGGGTATACTAAGTTTTAAGTTTAAAGCTTGGACCCTAATCTTAAAAGCGACTATAACCTAGCCCCCATTGGGCTGGGTTTTTTTTAACCCTGCTCCCTACCTGGGTCACCAGGGTATAGCCCTAGCCACCGGTAAGGAGTAGGGGCGAGCCGGAACACTTACCTACCCTAAGCCCTCTGATTAAGGTTAGGAATAGGGCTAGTCACGCTATTCTAGCCCTATTCCTAACCGTACATAGCCCCAGGTAACGGGGCGGACGTCCTAATGGGGCAGTGGTGGCATCAACTTTTTAGGGGTCTCCAGCAGCAGGGGGCCCTCTACGGTAACCTCGGGCTCTGGCGGCAAGTCTGGCGGCAAAGCCGACGGCAGGGGGGGGGCATGGCGGCGGCGGCGATCGCCCTACTCTGGCTAGTTAGCCTCTTGATCATCAGTTTCCTAATGCTGCAGCTGCCGAATTCTGCCCTGGCTCGGTTGCCCGCCGCCATTCCCAACCTGGCTCGCTATCTAGCTACCAGCCTGGGCGTACCCCAGCCCGGTTCACCGGTGGTGGCCATTCCCTGGCCCTGGCGAGTACTTTTGATCTGGGGGGCCGGGCTCTGGGGCGTGGCCGGTACAGCCCAACTAACCCAGGCTCTGGCCGGAATCTATCAGGGTCGTGGTCAGTCCCGACGAACCTGGCTCACCCAACTTTGGCCCTGGGCGGTGACGGCCCTATTACTCCTCCAGGCCCCCCTGCTGGCCAGTTGGCTCAGGGCGCCCGGAACCAGTCAGCTATCCCTCTGGGCCCAGGCCATGGGGTTGCTGCGCTGGCTGGCAGCTACCGGATTGATCACCTTAACCCTGGGGGTGATCAACCGCTTCAGTGCGAAACCCTGGATTAGGGGCTGTCCCCTCTGGCCTGGGGTGGGGCTAACCCTGGGCCTGGGCCTGGTGGTCTGGAATCTGGGGGACTGGCTCTTGACCTGGATCTGGGGTCATGATCTTGCCTACGGCCTGCTGCTGGTGCTTGGGTTGGTGATGATCAGGCTGGTTCTACTACTTTGGCTTGTGCTGTGGGGTGCCCAATTTAACGTTGGCTTGCTGCTTTACACCACCAGGGTCAGGGGCCAGGCAGGACCACCTCACCTGCGCCAACCCCCCCCTCCCTCCTTTGACTCCTTTAAGATTAACCGTTAGGCTGTTCGACTAGGAGGCCATGGGCATTCCTTTAATCTAGGCGGTGGTCACTTTTGGTTGGGGGGCCTTGTGACCTGCCATCGATGGTGGGAACGTCGACATCAGTCATCCGGAGAATCTGTTTCGAAAGCGGGTGAACGGACTCGAACCGTCGACATTCAGCTTGGGAAGCTGACGTTCTACCACTGAACTACACCCGCTAGCTAGGTGAGGGAAACCCCATCCCTGCTCCAAGATTATAGATCTATTTACCCACCCTATGGGGTTCTGGCCAAGATTCCGTAACCGGGGGCAGGGTACCTCCCCGCCGGCGGCGGAAGAGATTGAGGGCGGCCCCATTGAGCTGATCAAGGTAGGTGAACAGCACCGGTACTACCACCAGGGTAAGCAGGGTGGAGGTGGTAAACCCGCCGATGACAGCGATCGCCATGGGGCTGCGGGTTTCTCCCCCGGCCCCCAGTTCCAGGGCCAGGGGCACCATGCCGGCCACGGTGGACACCGAGGTCATGAGGATGGGCCGCAATCGGGTGACTCCGGCATTGATGGCCGCCGCCCGGCGACTACTGCCCTCCTGGCGGGCGATCAGGGCGTAGTCTACCAGCAGGATGGAATTCTTGGTGACTAACCCCATCAGCAGCACAATGCCAATTAGGGCGTAGAGCCCCATGGGTTTCTGGGCCACCAATAACCCCATCAGTGCCCCGCCAATGGAGAGGGGTAGAGCCGCCATCACCGTCACCGGGTGCAGGAAATTGTTGTACAACAGCACCAGCACGGCATAGATCAGCAGGATGGCGGTGGCCAGAGCCAGAGCAAAGCGACCAAAAATTTCCTTCATGATTTCCCCATCCCCTGCCGGTTGTTGGGTGACCCCCGCCGGTAGGTTTTTCATGGCCGGTAGCTGGGCCACGGCGGCCAGCCCCTGCCCCAGGGAAAGCCCCTGCAGGTTGGCCCCCAGGGTCACCTGGCGGGACCGGTCAAAGCGATCGATTTGGGCCGGGCCGCTACTAAAGTTAACCTGGGCCACCGCCGTCAGGGGAATCAGATCACCGGTTTGGCTGGGCACCCGCAGGGTCTGGAGGATAACCGGATCATCCCGAAAGGCAGGGTCAATCTGCACCCGAATCGGCACCTGGCGATCGCCCAGGTTGAAGTCCGCCAGGTTGGCGTCGCTATCCCCCAGGGTGGCCAGGGCGGCGGTGCGGGCAATGGCCTGTACCGTCACCCCCAGGTCGGCGGCCCGATCGCGATCGGGAATAATTTGCACCTCGGGCTTGACTAAACTGGCCGAGGAGCTGACATCCACCAGCCCCGGTACCTGACGCATATCTCGTACCAGGGCATTGGCCGCCTGTTGTAAACGGGTTGGATCATCCCCCTTTAGCACCACCGTTAGATCTTTGCCGTCCCCCGTGGCCCCCTGGGCCTGAAAACTAATCCGGGCACCGGGAATCTGCTGAAAAACCGCCCGGGTCTGGTCCTGAAAGTCCCAGAGGGAAATATTCCGTTCCCCCTTGGGAACCAGTCGGGTGTAGAGGGTGGCCTGGTTGACGCCGCTATCTACCCCCATCAGGGAGAGCACGGTGGCAACATTTTTATCCTCTAGCAGAGATGTGGTCAGCCGGGTAGAAACCTGTTGCGTATCCGCCAGGGTGGACCCCGGCGGCAGCTCCACAGCGATGGTGGAGAGGCCGTCATCACTGCGATCAAAGAGGTTGGTGGGAATGTAGGGCACCAGGCGCAGACTACCTACAAAAAAGGCGATCGCCAGGGCCAGGGTGACCCCCCGATGGCGCAGGGACCAGCTCAGGATGGCACGATAGAGGCCTGGCCCTTGGGAAATCTCCTCGGGGTCGGCCGCCATGGGCTTGGGCTTTAGCCAGTAGGCCGCCATGATCGGGGTTACCAGCCGGGCCACCAGGATGGAGAAGATGGTGGCGGTGGCCACGGTAACGCCGAAGGGCTTAAAAAACTGTCCGGGGATCCCCCCCATGAAGGCCACCGGCAGGAACACCACCACAATAGTGGCGGTGGAGGCCAGCACCGCCAGCCCCACCTCAGCGGTGGAGTCCAGGGTGGCCTGGTAGGGGGACTTACCCATGCGGCTATGGCGCTCCACATTCTCAATCTCGACGATGGCGTCATCCACCAGATTGCCCACCGCCAGGGTGAGGGCCAGCAGGGTCATGCTATTCAGGGTGTAGCCAAACCAGCGCAGCACCAGAAAGGTGGGAATCATGGACAGGGGCAGGGCCAGGGAGGTGATGATGGTAGACCGCCAATCCCGCAGAAACAGCCCCACCACAATCACCGCCAGGGCGCAGCCCAGCACCAGGTCTTCGATGGAGGCCTGGTAGGATTCTCGAATGTCATCGGCCCGGGTAAAAATCAGATCAATGGAAATGTCCTCAGGCAGGGTCTTCAGTAATTGATCCACCGCGGCCCTGACCCCCTCCTCCACGGATACCAGGGTGGTGCCGGTGCTGCGATAGATCGAGAAGGCCACTACCGGCTGATTATTAAACTGGGCCGCCTGGCGCAGCTCCCGGTAGCCGCGTTGCACCTGACCTAGGCTGCTAAGGGGGACAGGGGTGCCGTTGGGCAAAATCATGGGCGAATTGGCCAGGGTTTCTATGCTATCGGCGCTACCCAGGGTGCGAAAGCCCTGTTCCTTTCCCCCCAGGGTGGCGCGGCCACTGGGCAGGTTAACGTTGAGGCCGCGAACCTGATCGTTGACCTGGGTGGCGGTAATGCCCAGGGCATCCAGTTGTTGGGGATCGAGGTCAACCCGAATCTCGGGATCTACGCCGCCCACCCGTTGCACCCGGGCCACCCCTTTAACGGTGAGAATTTCCTGGCTGATGGTGCGATCGACCAGATCACTGAGCTCCTCGACGGACCGCTTTTCAGAGTTAACTGCATAGGTCATAATCACCCCACCGCCAAACTCCAGCCGCTGTACCACCGGCTCTTGAATGGCGGCGGGCAGGTCCTGGCGAATGCGGGTGACCGCATCCCGGACATCGTTAGTAGCCCGATCAATGTCGGTTCCCAGTAAAAAGCTAATGGAGGTGGTAGAGGCTCCGTCCCGTACAGTGGAACGAATTTCGTCAATATTACCTAAACCGGCGACCGCATCCTCGACCTTCTTGGTAACCTGGGTTTCCATCTCCTCCGGGGCGGCCCCCACCTGGGTGACACTAATTGTCACCACCGGAAAATCAACGTTGGGGTTGAGATCGATGCCCAAACGCCCAACGGCCACCATGCCCGCCAGGGTAATTACCAGAAATAGCACAATCACCGGGATGGGGCGGCGGACAGACCAGGCGGAAATATTCATTGGTGCGGGCCCAGGGAAGAATATGTTTCTAATTATTAACTTTAGCGCGAAGCCTGACCCCTGAGGAAACCTAGATGCCACTCTACTGGCAAAACAGGCTGCGGCCTTACCCTAGCCAGGCGGCCAACTCATACAATGGCAACGGTGTTGGTGCCGCCGATGGTGTAGGTGCTCAGGTGCCTTGGCCAACTCAACCAGAAGGACACCCCCCAGCCTCAGGTTTACGTGGGAGCGAACAGCGGCCACTTTAACCTCAGCCCCGCCCACCTTTGGCGCTCCCCCGCCTACTGACCATGATTACCTACTACGGCGAAACCTTCGAGGATTACAACACCCCCAAGGCTACCCCAGACCACCCCATCTATAGCCATTTCCTCTACCCCTACCTGCTTAAACACATCATCCATGATTGGGATGACACCGCCTGCCTGCGAATCCTCAAGGCCATTCGTAGCGCTATGGCACCGGGTGCCCGCCTGCTGATCGTGGAGCAGGTGATCCCCCCCGGCAACGCTCCCTTCCCCGGCAAGCTGCTTGATCTCAACATGCTGGTGATGACGGAAGGGGGCAGGGAGCGCACCGCTGCTGAATATACCAGCCTGCTTGACAGGGCTGAACGGCAACTCAGCCGCATCATACCAACCCCCTCGCCCGTGAGCGTAGTGGAGGCAGTGCACTTGAGCCTAACCGCCATCTGATCACCCACCTCTGCCATGATTGCCTTACCCCAGTCTCCCCTCTCCCCTGAAGCCTATCTCCAGCTTGAGCAGCAGAGCCAGACTAAACACGAATACATCAATGGTGTGGTCTATGCCATGGCGGAAGCCAGTGATGCCCATGTCACGATCGCCGGAAACCTTTTTGCCCGATTACTGAGCCACCTGCGCGGAGGCGGCTGTCGGGTCTATATTGCCGATATGAAAGTACGGATCCTAGATCGCAATTGCTTCTACTATCCCGATGTCATGGTCACCTGCAACCCTCAGGATCAGACAACCTCGGCCTACAAACAGTTTCCCAAGTTAATTGTGGAGGTTTTATCTGACTCTACTGAAGCCTTTGACCGGGGGGATAAGTTTGCGGATTATCAAACCCTGGAAAGTCTGGAAGAATACGTTTTGATCAATACCCGACACCAGCGAATTGAGTGTTTCCGTCGCGATTCAGGGGGGCGATGGCTGCTGCAAACCTACACCCAGACAAGCCCTCGATTTGAATTGCAAAGTGTAGATTTTGCCGATAGCCTGGCAACCATCTACGAAGATGTCATCCTGGAACCTACCTCCCCAGGGGAGAGCTCCTTCTAGACCATGGACCCCATCGCCTACACCGCCCAGATCATAGCTGCCAAGCGAGCGATCGAACAGACCCTGCCCCACCCCCTCGGCCAGGACCCCTATGGCGAGACCCTGGTTGGCCATGACGTTGATCACCTACTGGCCTAGTACGGTTGGAGTTGTGAGCTCAGCTAGGGGGTGCTGCACTGGGGGGGACGGCATTGTCGGGGTCATAGCGGCGGGTAGGGGGCGGAAACCCACAGGAGGTGCCGTCTACATGCACCACCTGATCTTCCCAGGGTAGACGGTAACGGCCCGCCACCATATCCTTCATAAAGGTGTAGGGGCAATCCATAGCACCTCCCTGTACCGCGACGTAACCCCGATGCCCCAGTTGATAGGGGTTATTTTCTACCCCCCAGTGGATGCGGGCCTCCCGCACCAGGTCCGGGCGGACTTCGCAGGTGATGATCTCATCGGGCCGGTGGCTACCCTGCACCATGACGGTGCCATCGAAATTACAGACCATCCCCTCCCCCATGGAGTCAAAGGTACCGTCACTGCCACAGAGGCAGACACTGGCGGTCACCATCAGGTTTTGGAAGGCATTGGCCTGATTAGTGATGCGCCAGCTATGGCGAATCGGGGCGGTGTACCCGGCGGTACGCAGCATGATCTCCGCTCCCTTGTAGGCGCATTCTCTGGCCATCTCGGGGAACATGCCGTCGTGGCAGATGATCAGGGCTAACTTACAACCCCGGGGACCGGTAATCACTGGAATACCTAGATTTCCCGGCTCCCAAGCCTCCACCGGTACCCAGGGGTGAAGCTTACGGTAGTAGAGGACAATCTGCCCCTGATCATCAATCACCAGACCGGTATTGTAGGGATTACCCTTGGGGTTGTATTCCATGATCGAGAAGCAGCCCCACAGGTGGTGTTCAATACAGGCCTGGCGAAAGGCAGCCACCTCGGGCCCATCCAGGCTACACATGAGTTCAGGGGCGGTGTTCATGGACAACCCCTGGAGGGCATACTCCGGAAAAACCACCAGATCTAGGCCAGGGTTGTTGCGCCGAGCCTTAGCCACCATCTGCACCACCCGCTGAGCCTGGGCGGCTAGTTGCTCGGGGGTTTCTACCACGGGCACCTGCAACTGCACCAGACCGATCACCACACCATGGGGTGACTTATTTAATCCGCCCAGTCCGCTCATTAAAACCTCCAATCTCAGGAAATAAAGCCTGCATGGCCACCAGCGGCGAAATGCATAGGCCAATCATAGGCGATCGCTAACCTCAACCTGCCAGAGGCTATCATTGTTTCCCTGGGTGACGACGACCCGGTGGGAGACTGGGGGGCCGTAGGTTGGTTTGAGGAGGAATTGAGAACCCGTCTTACGGTCATCTCCGGCCCTACTACCGACAAGGCCTGATTACCCATCATCTGAGGCAAAGACATCATCTTGAGAGCGCCTTCTTCAAAACCTTTGCTGGCGAGCTCTAAACCAAGTCCATGTTGAGAACCGTAGTTCTGGCTCTTCACCCCTAGCACCTTTCCCAGAGGGAGAGGGGATCTGGAAAAACTCTTCAAAGTCCCTCTCTGATCGGCAGTGAGAAACTTCAGGTTTCAAATTAGACGCGGTTTAGAGTCGAAAACTGGGCAAAAACTAGGTAGATGCCTATAGGTTAAGGGTAGATTTTCTGGTTTCTTCCCATCCAACCATGGATATAGTCAACAAGATTCACCTTTCAATGACGTGAACAGAGTTTGACTCTACCAGTGAGTTAATTATAACAATCAGATCTTAGTAACTCTCCAGTAGCTTGGAAAAGAATTAAGTATTTGAGGTGATAAACTATACATCTTTTTGCACACACTAAGGATGTATGGCTGCAACAAGATTTCTAATCGCCTCTAATCAGGTTTGAAGACCGTTTTCCAGTCCTGCTCCATGTCTGCCACCACCCAGCCACGCCGAGGGGCCTCATTCAGGGCCTCGATCAGCTTGCCGGTGCTCTTGGGGGCAGCATCGTAGGCATATTCTCGTTCATCATCGGTGTGGTGGACGATGAGACCGAGACTCGGACGCGGGTTGTTGATGGTGGTGTACTGTAACATGGCATGGTCTCCGTCACTGTTGCCACAGCATACCGTCGGTCGTCGGCCAATGAACTGATGAATGCCGACCGGTTTTCCCGTTTTGTCGTTAACGAATAAATAGTCGATGGTTTTGGTCAGCACCGGTCCACTATCCCGTAGTTCAAAGCTAGTCCGCGCTGTCGAGCCCACAACCTGTTCCGGCGGTATGCCATAAACGCGCTCTACCCAGACACGCATGAAATCGGCACCGCCACCGGAAACAATGAAGTTCTTAAACCCATTTGCCCGCAGATAAGCAAGGAGTTCCTGCATAGGCTGGTAGGTGAGTTGGTGGTAGGGTCTGTCAAAGCGGGGATGCTTAGCCGATTTTAGCCAGGCTTCCACGGTGTCACCAAACTCCCCTACGGTCATGCCGGCATGGGTGAGGGCCAAAACTTGCATCAGGCCATCAAAATGTTCACCTTCTAGGAGTTTTGCCAGGTCCCCGGCCAGGGCAGCCTGCACCATAGCATCGGCGGCCAGATTGGGTTCGTTGACCACGCGCCGTTTCAACTCATCCAGAGCAAAAACCGCTTGAAAGGGCATTGGATTCTCCGGCCAAAGGGTGCCATCGTTGTCGTAGACAGCGATGCGTTCTGGCAACGGCAAGAAGTCTGGCGATTCTATAGTTGTCACCCTGGCAACAAAGTCAAGAATCTTCTGTTTGGCAAGACTCTCGTTCCAGCTAGGGAGTGGATCAGCAATGGTAGAGATCATAGAGCTTTCTCTGGGCAACACCGAAATCTCCGATTTGGTAAAGGCTCACGGATAGAGCTCGCACTGGGAAGACCTCAAAGGGCTCTGCCTTGAGGGCATCGACAAATTCCCTGGTACCGATACCAACGGTTACATGGGGATTATAGTTGGTGCCGGTGCGGGCACCAACGAAGTTATTCACGTAGTCTATGGTGGGCTGACTGATCGCCCCACCGTCGAGGCGGGGTGCAAAAGCTTGGGCTGTGCCCTGTTCCACCGCAAAGGGGGCGACAACATCAATAATGCTTTGCTGAAGTCGGCGCAGATGTGGGGTTGGTTCGATAACGATCCCCACTAAGGCAAGATTTTGGGAGGCCAGGTCGTAGTATCTAACCGCTTTGCTGTCCCAGAGGGTGGACTGTTCAGTAGACAATACCTTGGTAACAACCTTGGCAACTTGGTCGAGATCCCCAGTCCGCACAAACCGCTGGAGAATCGTGATATGTGCCGTATGGTTCGCATCGAGGCGGAAACCGTTGGGATAACTCTCTCGCAGCCGGGCGTTCACTGCCTTTGCCCTTTCAACCGTGGCCGCATCTGGTTCCAGAAGTACGTTGATTGCCATCAATGTCACTGAAATTCACCTCATACCGATACAGCTTCACTTAGAATCTTAAATAAAGTGGATGTTAACACGAGATAGACTTGCCTACAACCCACTAAAAGGCAGATTTTGAGCAGGCGTTCTGGCTCGTCTGCTTCGTCTAAGTTCTTCCCTATTTGATCCTGGGGCTTGGGTAAGTCTTAATCGAAGTTCTGATCCGGAGGTCAGAAGTCCACCCCGTTGCACACAGCTACAGCTATAATTACTAAGCCTGACTAATTTTGTCTCAGGATGCTTCTATCTAAATAGTCCTGTTCCAGGTTTCAGGGTGACCAAGTCTCGCCCGCTATTTCACTCTCCCTATCCTCTCCTATTCCATACCTCTGAGCTTGCTATCTGTGCTGAACGCTGCAACCCCTGAGCTAGATATCCACAGCTACCCTTTCCAATCCTCCCCATCCCCGCGGCCAGGTTTCTTCCGAAGGATGCTAGCCCTATTGCTGATGGTCTGTTTAGTGGCCACCCTGGCCCCAGGGCCCGCCTGGGCCCGCCAGGCTCCCCTGGTTGCCCAAACTATTCAACCCTACCTGGATCGCCTGACCGAGGCCGTAACGGAGTTTACCCTTGATAACGGTATGAAGTTTATCGTGCTCGAACGTCACCAGGCGCCCGTAGTCTCCTTTATGATTCATGCCAACGTGGGGGCCGTGAATGAGGCCGAAGGTAAGACCGGTGTGGCTCACTACCTGGAACACCTAGCCTTTAAGGGCACCAGTCGTATCGGTACCACTGACTACCGGGCTGAACAGCAGATCCTGAAGGCAATGGATCAGCTCTTTGATCAGGTTTTGGCGGCGGAGACAGCTGGTGATCAGGCTGCCAAAGCCAGGTTACAAGCCGAGTTTGAAAAACTGGCGGCCCAGGCGGCCACCTATGTTGAGCAGAATAAGTATGGTCAGATTATTGAGCAGGCCGGAGGAGTTGGCCTTAACGCCACCACCGGGGCGGACGAAACCCGTTACTTCTATAGCCTGCCGGCAAATAAGCTAGAGCTGTGGATGTCCCTGGAGTCGGAACGGTTTATTGATCCGGTATTTCGGGAGTTCTTTGAAGAGAAGAACGTGATCTTGGAGGAGCGCCGCATGCGGGTAGACAACTCCCCCATTGGTCAGATGGTGGAAACCTTTTTAGAAACCGCCCTGGAGAGTCACCCCTACCGCCGTCCAGTGATTGGCTACCAGGCCGATCTCTACGCCGCTACCCGTCAGGATGTCCAAACCTTTTATGACACCTACTATGGCCCGGGTAACTTAACGGCGGTGGTGGTGGGAGATGTGGACCCGGAGGTGGTGAGATCGCTGGCCACTGCCTACTTTGGCCGCTATCCGGCCCGCCCCGCCCCGCCTTCACCGGTGATCGATGAACCGGCTCAAACCGAACCGCGCCAGTTTACCCTTACCCTGCCTTCCCAGCCCTGGTACTTGGAGGGCTACCACCGCCCTGGCCTGAGCCACCCCGATCACGTCATCTATGGCATTATTGACAGCTTGTTGGTGGATGGCCGCACCTCTCGCCTCTACAAGTCTCTGGTGGAAAAAAATAAGGTCGCCCTCGATATCGGCACCGTCAACGGCCTACCCGGCGACAAGTACGCCAATATCTTTCTCATTTACGGACTGACCGCCCCCAGCCATAGCCCCGAGGAGATTGGCACCCTGATCGGGGAGGAACTAAAGCGTTTGAGGGAGGAACCAGTCACCGCCACCGAGCTAGACCGGGTCAAAACCCAGTCCCGGGCCTCCCTACTGCGCCGCCTCAATTCCAACAGTGGCATGGCCTCCCTGCTAGCGGAGTATCAGGCTAAGACCGGTGACTGGCGTAACCTATTCAGGGATTTGGACACCATTGATCAGGTCACCGCCGCCGACGTGCAACGGGTGGCCCAGATCCTCTTCCAACCCAATCAACGCACCGTTGGTCAGCTGATCTCCCCTTCGCCTGAATCAACTCACCCTTAGAGGATAGACTTCTGCGCCCCGCCTGCCCTACCCTCCATAACCCTTACCCCTCACTGGCCTACAGCGCTATGAAGAGATTCCCAGCCCGAATTCAACTCCTGACGCTGGCCCTGGCAGCCCTGGCGATGACATTGTGGCTAAGCTGGCAAGCCCCCGCCAGGGCCCTAACCCCTCGTTCCTACGACCAATTAGAGTTTGGGCCCCTACCGGAGATCCAAATTCCCGTCTTTGAGCGCTATCAATTGGCCAACGGGCTAGTGGTTTACCTGATGGAGGATCACGAACTGCCCCTGGTCAGCGGTACCGCCACCTTTCGCACTGGTTCCCGCTTTGAGCCAGCGGAGCAGGTGGGGTTAGCCAGCCTTACCGGGGAAGCGATGCGACTGGGAGGTACCACTGCCCTCAAGCCCGATGCTCTGAATGAGGCTCTGGAGCAGCGGGCCGCCAGCATTGAAACCAGTATTGACACCACCGCCGGTAGCGCCAGTTTTGAAGCCCTGGTGGATGATACGGAGGCGGTGTTGAGTCTATTTGCTGACGTCATTCAACGTCCTGGCTTCGCCCCTGATCAGATCGAACTACTCAAGCGCCAGTATCGCGGTAGTATTGCCCGCCGCAACGACAACCCGGACGAAATTGCCTCCCGGGAGTTTGAGAAGCTTGTCTATGGAGCCGATAGCCCTTACGGTCGCACCATGGAGTATGCCACCCTGGATGCCATTGATCGCCATGCGATTCAGGCCTTTTATCAAGCCTCGATTCGGCCGGAACAGACCATTCTCGGCTTGGTGGGAGACTTTCAAGTTGATCAGATGAAGGCTCTGATCAACCAGTACTTCGGAGCTTGGCGAGGCCGCGGCGATCCCCTACCGGTTTCCCCCTTGCCCGCGGTACAGCAATCGAAAACCGGGGTGTTTGCTATTGAGCAGCCCCAACTGACCCAGAGCTATGTGCAGATGGGTCACCTCGGTGGCCAACTGAATGACCCTGCCCATGGTGCCCTGTCGGTGCTAAATGAGGTCCTGAATGGCTTTAGTGGACGACTGTTTAACCAGGTGCGATCGCGCCAGGGGTTAGCCTATTCGGTCTATGCGGTTTGGTCTCCCCGCTACGACTATCCTGGGCTGTTTGTGGGGGGCGGTGAGACCCGCTCCGCCACCACCGTTGCCTTCATCCGTGCCGTGGAGAGCGAAATCGATCAGCTGCGCCATGGCCAAGTCTCCGCCGATGAACTGGCCAGGGCTAAGGATGCTGTACTGAATAGCTTTATCTTTAATTTCCAGAGTCCTAACCAAACCCTAGCCCGCCTGATTCGTAACGAGTACTATGGCTACCCAGCGGACTTTATTTTTCAATTCCAGGAGCAGGTGCGTACCACCACCACCGTCGAGGTTCTGGCCGCTGCCCAGAGCCACCTCAAGCCCGATCAAATGGTGATTTTAGTGGTGGGCAACCCGGCGGATATCGACCCTAGCCTGGCCACCCTGGCACCCGATCAACCCGTAACTATCCTTGACCTGGCTACCTGAGAGCCTTTGGGAGGAAGTTTTCCTTTATGGTGACACGGTATTCCAGGGCCTTTGGCTACTGACTTCTGCTTCTGTCTCCCCTTCAAGGGTTGCTGAATTTATGTCATGCATTACTAGTCTGGTGAGATCAGCTCAAGCGAGTACCCCATTTAGGAAAATGTCCGTAAGGCATTCACCCAACTCCTTGAGGCTTTGTGCAGAGTGACCGTCATCCCCCAGAGTATCCTGGCTAAAGCCCGCCACGGTAAACATTCCCAAAAACACTCGAGCTACCATGCGGGGGTTAAGGGGGCGGTAAATGCCCCGATCCATGGCGGTTTGGAAAAAGGCCTCGGCCACATCGATCATTTTGCCAATCACCTCGGTCTGAATCTGCTCCCGCAGCTCGGGGTGAAACTGGGCTTCCATAAAGCACACCCGCAGCAAAGCAGAATTGCGCTGCAAGTTGAGCATGCGCCGCTGCATCACCTGGCCAATCGCTTTGTAGCTAGACATTTCACTCAACTCCGTCAGCAGATCGGTGAGGAGCTCCACCCAACCCTGGCTAGCCACCGCCACCAGAATTGCCTTTTTGCTTTCAAAGTGTCGAAACAGGGTGCCCTCGGCCACCCCCGCCGCCTGGGCTAGCTGCCGTGTGGTGGTACCACTATAGCCATGTTGAGCAAAGAGACCCAGGGCCGCCTTCAGGATCTTGGTTTCCGTATCGGCCTCAGGGGCGGTTTTGAGAAATGGCACCATGACTATCACCTCTGGGAATTAAACCATCCTGTCGGCTGGGGAAGCTTACACCACGCCCGGCCATCCATTGCCTAGGCCCATTTTCTCCAGTCCATTGAGCCTTTAGCGATGGTGGTTACATAACCTCATAAAACCTGAAATAACTACCCATTGATCTGGTAACAGAAGACCCTGAGCTGTAATGGCCCGTAACATTGCTTCCCAAAACATCTGATTTCTTAACAACTTGGGTAGCTATGAAGCTGCTATGAATTTGAGCTGGGCGGACTAGGCTGGCCGAGCCAGGGTGGCTGCGGCATAGCTACGCTAAAATGGGAACGCTGACCTTACCGACGTTTGTGGAGCGGTTATGACCACTGCGGCCCCTGTCAAGACCGAGTACGAAGCCATTATTGGGTTGGAAACCCACTGTCAGCTTTGTACCGAGACAAAAATCTTTTCACCGGCCTCCACCGCCTTTGGGGCGGAGCCCAACACCTACATTGACCCAATCGTGCTGGGTATGCCGGGGGTATTACCGGTGCTGAACCAGAAGGTGCTGGAGTATGCAGTGAAGGCGGGGCTGGCCCTCAATTGCCAGATTGCCTCCTATTCTAAGTTTGATCGTAAGCAGTACTTCTACCCCGATCTGCCCAAAAACTACCAGATCTCCCAGTACGATCTACCCATCGCCGAGCATGGCTGGCTGGAGATTGAACTGGTGGACAAGAAAACCAAGGCGGCCCGCCGCAAGCGGATCGGCATTACCCGCCTGCACATGGAGGAGGATGCGGGCAAGCTGGTCCATGCTGGCAGTGATCGCCTGGCCGGCTCCACCTATTCCCTGGTGGACTATAACCGGGCCGGTGTACCTCTGGTGGAGATTGTCTCAGAGCCTGACCTGCGCAGCGGCCAGGAGGCGGCGGAGTACGCTCAGGAACTACGCCGCATTGTTCGCTACCTGGGGATCAGTGATGGTAACATGCAGGAGGGCTCCCTGCGCTGTGACGTGAATATCTCGGTGCGGCCGGTGGGGCAAGAGCAGTTTGGCACTAAGGTGGAAATCAAAAACATGAATTCCTTCAGTGCCATCCAACGGGCGATCGACTACGAAATTAGCCGCCAGGTTAAGGCGATCCAAACCGGCGAGCGGATTGTGCAGGAAACCCGCCTCTGGGATGAGGGGAACCAGTGCACCAAGAGTATGCGATCCAAGGAAGGGTCCAGCGACTACCGCTACTTCCCCGAACCTGACCTGCCCCCGATTCTGGTGTCGGTCCCTCAACAGCAAGCCTGGCAGGCAGAGTTGCCGGAGTTGCCCGCCCAAAAGCGCCACCGCTACGAGCAGGACCTGGGTCTCTCCGCCTACGATGCCCGGGTGCTGAGTGATGAATCCAGCATCGCCAGCTACTTCGAAGCTACGGTGGCGGCGGGGGCTGACTCCAAGCTGGCGGCCAATTGGATTACCCAGGACATTGCCGCCTACCTTAACACCGAGAAAAAGGAAATCGCCGATCTCCCCCTCACCGCCGCCGCCCTGGCGGAGCTGGTGCAGTTGATTGCCGCCGGCACCATCAGCAATAAAATCGGCAAGGATCTACTGCCGGAGCTGCTCGCCCAGGGCGGTTCCCCCCGGGAGATGGTGGCCCAACGGGGCCTGAGCCAGATCTCCGACCCCGCCCAGATTGCCGCCCTGATTGATCAGGTGTTGGCGGCCCACCCGGAGGAACTGGCTGCCTATCGGGGGGGTAAAACCAAGTTGCAGGGCTTCTTTGTCGGCCAGTTGATGAAACAGAGTGGCGGTCGGGTGGATCCGAAGCTGAGCAACCAACTGCTCAGCCAAAAGCTAAAAGGCTAGGCCCCTAGGCTGAACTCCGGAGAGCTGGGTGGGGTCAATACCTGGGACTGACCCCCGGTTCAAGGCAGCCTTGGATCCATCAGGGTAGCTTTTTCTGGGGCCCGGGGAAACCAAAAGGCTGTCCGTTTACACAGCTCTACCAACAGCAGCATGACCGGTACCTCAATCAGGACCCCTACCACGGTGGCCAAGGCCGCACCGGAGTTCAAGCCAAATAGGGTAACGGCGGTGGCGATCGCCACCTCAAAGTGATTACTGGCCCCAATCAGGGCGGCGGGAGCGGCATCCTCATATACCAGTCCCAGTCTCTGGCCGGCCCCGTAGGTCACCCAAAAAATAACGTTAGTCTGAATCAGCAGGGGGACGGCGATCAGCCCAATATGCAGGGGATGGCGGACAATTAAATCCCCCTTTAGGGCAAACAACAACACCAGGGTGGTTAATAGGGCAATCACCGCCACCGGGCTCAGGTAGCGCAGAAACACCCGGTCAAACCAGGCCTGACCCCGGTGGCGCAAAATCCAGCGGCGGGAGAGACCACCGGCCACCAGCGGCAACCCCACGTAGACCAGCACCGATAGGGCAATGGTTGGCCAGGGCACTACCAGGTTAGTCGTAGCCAGCAACCAGCGCCCCAGGGGAGCGTAAAGCACCAACATGGCCAGGGAATTAACCGCCACCATCACCAGGGTATGGCCCTGGTTACCAAAGGCAAGATAGCCCCACATCAGTACCATCGCGGTACAAGGGGCAATCCCCAGTAGAATGCAACCGGCAATGTAGGAGTCTGCCAGAGCCACCGGTGCTCCCCGAATCATCTCTGTCTCCAGGAGCAGGGGGCGAAACAGCCCCCCCAGGAAAAACTGGGCGATGATCACCATGGTGAAGGGTTTAATCAACCAGTTAACCACCAGGGTTAAAAGTACGGGGCGAGGGGTTTGGGCAGCTCGCCTGGCCTGGGAAAAGTCGATCTTCACCATGATGGGATACATCATGAAGAACAGACAGAAGGCGATGGGTAAGGAGACTTGATAGAGGCTGAGGGCATCCAGGCTAACCGCCAGGCCCGGAAATAGCCGGCCCAGCCCAATGCCAATCACGATGCAGAGCAATACCCAGAGGGTGAGGTAACGTTCGAAGCTATTCAGCGAAGCCATGGAGATCGATCAATCGGGGGGACAGGGGCAAGCCGGCCGTAGAGCAGTGCTCTGGCGAAGTTCCGCCAGGTACTGCTCGAGGACTGACAATTGGCCCAGGTTGAGGCGGTAGTAGATCCACCGACCCTGCTGGCGAGCCTGGACCAGGTTAGCCTCCTTCAGGATCTTGAGGTGAAAGGAGAGCTTGGATTGGGCAATCTGGATGCAATCGCAGAGGTCACAGACACACATTTCCTGGTGTCGCAGCAAGCTCACCACCTGCAGGCGGGTGGGGTCCGCCAGGGCCTTAAAGCTCGGCAACACCAGGGTTAGGGAATCGGGGGAGGCAGTTAACACCAAGGTCTTGGATTATAGCTACGCCCTAGCAGTGTAACAAGGGACGGCGATTCCAGGCGGGGAGATGGGGATGGGCAACTGATAACATGGGATGATGAGATGATCCCCAGGGATCTAACCTATCTGATTGTTCAAGGAACCTTGGCATGGCCGAAATTCAATTTGCCCGTGGAATCGCCGAACCCGTAGTCCCCGATGTCAGAATCACCCGGGCCAAGGACGGCTCTAATGGCGCCGCCACCTTTTACTTTGACTACCCCCAGGCCCTTAGCCAGGAGGGGGTCGAGGTCACCGGCATGTACCTGGTGGACGAAGAGGGCGAATTAGTCACCCGGGAGGTCAACGGCAAGTTCGTCAACGGCGAACCAGCGGGGATTGAGGCCACCTACGTGATGAAAACCGTTGAGGACTGGGACCGGTTCATGCGGTTCATGGGCCGTTACGCCGAGAAGAATGGCCTGGGCTTTACCAAAAGCTAGCCGATGGCCCATCCCGCCCCCCTCTCCAGACCGATCCTCTGTGCGGTGGGCACCATCAGTGACAGCCGCACCCCTGCCACTGATAGCAGTGGTCAGCTGATTCAAACCCTGCTGTTAGGGGCGGGGCATCGGGTGAAGGGCTATCGAATTGTGCCAGACCAGGCTGACCAGATCCTGGCCCTTTGCCAGGAGTGGAGTCAGCCAGGGGGGGTGGAAGCGGTGATTTTGACCGGCGGCACCGGCATTGCCCACCGTGACCTCACCTACGAGGCGGTCAGCGGTCTGCTGCAGAAAACCCTACCGGGCTTTGGTGAGTTGTTTCGCCAACTCAGCTTTCAGCAGGTGGGAACCCGAGCTCTGGCCTCCCGGGCGATCGCCGGGGTGTATCGGTCTACCCTGATCTTTGCTTTGCCCGGATCCAGGGGCGCGGTGGAGCTGGCCCTGGGGGAGCTGATCTTGCCGGAACTTCCCCACCTGGTGGCCCTGCTCAGGTCTTAACAGGGTTAGAGGGTCAGGCTGGCCAGTCCCAGGTAGCGGATGCCCTGGGGGGTGACCTCAAAACGGCAGGGTAGGACCTGCACCCCCGCGGCGATCGCCGCCCGCAGTAACTGGCCGTAGGTGGGGTCCGCCTGATCACCGGGGGCGAAGGCGGTGCAGTCTCCCCGGTTGATAAAGTACAGCATTACCCCCCGGCCCTGGTCCCCCAGGTCCATCAGTTCCTGCAGGTGCTTTTGTCCACGGCTGGTGACCGTATCAGGAAAGAGAGCCAGTTGGCCCTGGGCCCAGGTGGTGTTTTTCACCTCAATGTAGGTGGTGGGTACCCCCTCCCCGCTGACCAGAAAATCAATCCGACTCTTATTGTCCTGACCGTAGGCCACCTCGGCTTTGATCGTGGCGTAGGGTCCCAGCTCAGGCAGTAATCGGGCTTCCAACAGCGATCTCACCACCCGGTTAGGCAGGGCTGTATTGGCACCGGCCCAGGTGGGCTCCGTATCATTGACCGCGGCCAATTCCCAGGTGTAGGCCAGTTTGCGCTTGGGGTTGGGGTCATGGGAGACCATCACCGTCCCCCCGATCTGACAGATACCGGTCATGGGTCCCGTGTTGGGGCAGTGGGCGGTAATCAGTTCCCCCGTATCCAATTGAATGTCGGCGAAAAAACGCTTGTAGCGTTTCACCAAGGTACCGGCGTAGAGGGTGGGAAAGGGATAAAACCAGTCGGCGGCCATGGCCAGATTAAGGGAAGGGAACATCGCCTACCCTAGCAGCAAAGGTCTCCCCTCTGCTAGTCAGGACAGGGAAAGTGCCGGTCAGTACTAGGGCTAAACCATTCCCCGCAGGGACTGCTCAGTGCTGGGGTCAAACAGGTGCACCTGCTCTGGGGCGATCGCCAGCCACACCTCCTCCCCCCGGGCCACCCGAGGCTCGGGGGGGACCCTGGCCTGCACGGTCAAGCCGGGGCTACCCACCGTCAGGTAGGTTTCGCTGCCCAGGGCCTCCTGGTGCAATACCTGACCGCGGATATTCTTGGGGGCGGGCAGGGCCAAACTCAAGTGTTCAGGGCGAATCCCTAACAACAGAGATCGGCCATCGTAGGTCCCCAGCTGGTCGTGCCAGGAGCTGGGCAGGGAGAGGCGGAAGTGGGGATGGGTGACCAGGTAGGGCGCCTGCACCTGCACCGGGATAAAGTTCATCGGTGGGGAACCGATAAACTCCGCCACAAACCGGTTGGCGGGGGTTCTGTAGAGATCCAGGGGAGGGGCCACCTGCTGAATTTGTCCCTGGTTCATCACGGCGATGCGATGGCCCATGGTCATGGCCTCCACCTGATCGTGGGTGACGTAAATTGTGGTAATCCCCAGTTGCCGTTGCAGGTTGACGATCTGGGCCCGGGTTTCCATCCGCAGCTTAGCATCCAGGTTAGAGAGGGGCTCATCCATCAAAAAGGCCTGGGGGTTACGGGCCATGGCTCGCCCCAGGGCCACCCGCTGTTTTTGTCCCCCCGACAATTGGCGAGGGTAGCGGTTTAGCAGACCCTCAATTTGCAGCATTTGCCCCACCGCCCGCACCCGTTGCTCAATGACGTGCTCCGCCCTGGAGCTATAGCGCAGCCCCCTGGGCAGGGGACGGGTAAAGCCCCCCAGTAGGGTTTGCCAGGGGGTGGTTTGGGCTATAACCTGCCCTAGTTCTTGGTTCGGGTCAGGGTCAGCTAAGGCGGGGAGCATCCCCCCCCCATGCGGCGCAGGCCAAAGGCCAGGTTATCGTATACCGTCAGGTGGGGGTAAAGGGCATAGCTCTGGAACACCATGGCAATGTCCCGCTGTTTGGGGGGTAGGCCATTGACCAGGCGATCTCCCACCCAAACCTGACCGGCGGTAATTGACTCTAGACCGGCAATTACGCGCAATAGGGTACTTTTGCCGCAGCCCGATGGCCCCACCAGCACCATAAACTCGCTGTCATTAACCCTCAGGTTGATGCGTTTCAGCACGGTGCTCCCCTGCTGGTGGGCCTCGGACCCCTGGGCCGGCCCAGAACCAGCCCCCGATGGAAAGGTTTTATAGAGATTTTCGATCAGGACTTGGGCCACGACAACGGGGAAATAACAATAGCAGCGGCGGGGAACATCCGGTTAGGGGGCCTAGGGCCAACCCGATCCGGAATCGGTTCGCCCAACCTCAAGGATTTCACGATGTTCGGCGGATCACCATTGGGTTTTACCGCACAACCCCAACGTAGTATAGCTTTGGCGAGAACCCTTAGGATAGGATTGGTTGGGCAATTTGATGGCGCGTCATTGATAGGTCTGGCTGGTGTTACAAGACTTCAGGGAGCAGAGTCTGGGTAGCCCCTCTGGCCAAGGCGACCAAAGCTATCCTTGCCGCCCCCTGTAATCAGTTAATCAGTCCAATAGGGTAGTAGTCCCTGGTTTAGCTATGTTCACCGCCATTGCCATCCTCCCCGCCGATCCCCAAACTCCCGTGGCCGCTACCCTGGCCCTGACCGCGGGCGATCGGCAAAAGTCTCGCCACCGGTTTATCAGCGAAGCAGGGCTCACCGTCCACCTCAACCTGCCCAGGGGCTCCGTTCTACACCATGGTGATCTACTAGTCTGCCAGGACCAGCAAGTTCTACGGGTGGTGGCTAAACCAGAACCGGTGACGGTGGTAAAGGCCGCTTCCCCCCTGGACCTGCTACGGGCCGCCTACCATCTGGGCAATCGCCATGGGGCTCTGGAAATCCAGGGAGATTGTCTAAAGTTTGAACCCGATCCGGTGTTAGAAGCGATGCTCAGACAACTGGGGGGGCTGCAGTTGGAGACCGCCATCCTGCCCTTTGAGCCGGAGGTGGGGGCCTATCGCCACGTTACCAACCATAACCATAGTTGAGTGGCGATCTCCCCCTTAGCCTCGCAGCCTCAAACCCCAGCCAGGATGGGTAGCCCCCACAAAACGGGAAAGTTGCCGAGATTAGACGACAATTCATGGCAGAGGTGGTGAAAGGATTAGGCATCGGTGGCCAAACCCTGACAGAACGAGAATTAGGATGGAATCGTCGGACGATTCGCAAAGCGATGCAGGAATTGAACAGCGGGCAAGAGATTGAGGATGGGCGTGGACGCAGTGGGCGTAAATCCATTGAAGCAAAACTCCCTGATTTGCTCAAGGACATCAGTGCCATTGTAGAGCCGCAGACCCAGACCGACCCCAGCTTCAAAAGTACCCGTTTATACACTCGCCTAAGTGCTGCGGAGGTGCGTCGTCAATTAATGGAGCAGAAGGGATATCAAGATGAAGAATTACCCAGTGCTGAAACGATTCGACGACGCTTGAATGAAATGGGATACAGCTTAAAACGAGTGGTCAAAGCGAAACCGCAAAAG
>JBEIUS010000057.1:0-17672 GCA_040374235.1 Leptolyngbya sp.
ATGACCAATCCCTTAATACCCACCGGAGCAGCAAAAGCTGCCGCTAGAACTGAGCGGCAGCTGTAACCTTAACCGAAGCGGTAACGCTCGGAAGTTTTTCGTGGCTTTGCGGATCGGAAAGATTGTCGTGGTTCAGAATTACAACGTGGCCTCCTTAGTCGTGATCGGAGTGACAAGGGTTATTGGGCAAATTTATAGTTCCCTAAAGCCCACTAGAATGCTCAAGCCTGTCAATCGATGCTTAACTCTGTTTTGTCACTTTTGCGAGAGAGAATCTAGGTAACCGTTCACACTCCCCCCACTTGTCAAGGAGACATCAGGGGCTTCGGTCACTTTGCCAGGGGGGGGTGTGAATGATTACACTAGTCGACTAGTCGTAGGAGTTATAAGGAACCCCGTTCCCTCTGGCTATAGCCAGAGCAGCCAGACCTTAAGCGAAACTATCCTCCGACGGGATCATTAAGTGAGTACCCCCACCACGTCGCTGGCCGGGGAACTGATCCCGATCATTCTGGGCCCGAAAATCCTGTTGAAATAGTGAGGTGTGGATAAGTATTAAACTTAACACGCTCAATGTCATCAAAAGAGTGATGCCACCGGGTAAAATAAAAAGCCGAATTAACGCAGATTTCATAAGTCACGCAAGATTGTAGAGACACCAAACAGTTCTGCGGTATAGGTGAAAAGGGGCAAGAACACCAGGAACTCACCGCATCCCGGGACTACTATCATCCTTCACTGCTACAGTTACCTCCGAGCCAGTAACCTTGCAGTTTTACGGAAGCTTTATTGAGATATAAACTTCCTCCCCCCGTAACTTCACGCAAATCCCTCCTCCTTTGCGGCGTCAGAGTTGGGGGTGAGAAACTTAGACGCACGGTCGGCGATGGAAAGTTGGTTCTCCATGGTTGGGTAATGCTTGCGGTCTCCCATGACAACTAATAGACCAAAGCTAGTCTTAAGAAGTTGTTAAGGCAAACCCTGAGCTGCCAAAAAAACAGCTATAGTTCATTTTAGATACCTCCTAACTGCGTCTCCAGCCCCGTCTGATCCCTTTCTTGGTGTTCTAGTTTCGGGGCTGCTACCTTAGCTAGTCTGGGGAAGGTTCATTATCAACGGCTGAACCTCTAGAAGTGAAAATATCGGCACATTTCACTTCTACTTTTTACTTAACTTTCTAGATAAATGTTGTGTCTACTCGGAAGATGAATTCGCCACCTGTAAAGTATCCTGTAACGTTAGTACTAGGCGACGCAAGCTCGATAATCCTTAAATGGGGAGTCGGAACTCAGGAGGTATAAGAACTTTAACTACTCAAAAAGTGCTGGTAGTGTCAGGATCCATAGGCTAGCCTTCAGGTTGCTACTGCTATCTGCTGCCCTACCGCCTTAGCTCGAATTGCATCCGGTAACGGCGGTATTCGGTGATCACCATGAACGCGAGATAGGAGGTACTGCCAGAACGAGATGCCTAACTTGCGGCAGGTTTTTTTGAGAACGACCAAGGTATCTGGGGCTTGTCGCCCCGCCTCCGAGCGGGTGGTGCCACTAATCTTGCGGCGGGTGACATATTCTCGGATATCAGTTTCTGATGCATTTGGTCAAGCCCTTCTTCTCGGGCAATTGCCCTACCACAGTCTCCCCAGACACCGTGACGTATTCAGCTAACTGAAAGCGTATGTTTTGTCGCCTCAGCACCAACTCTTGGACATCGTAGGTCGGTAACCTATGGGTTTCTCAATTCCCTCTCAGAACTGTAGACGGATTCGGCCTCAATGGCAGTTGAGGGGGATTATGCCAGGGTTAAATCTAAGGGAGAGACCGAAGGGAAAAGCCAAGAGTAGTTGCAGATCACTAACCTCACCGATGAACAACGACATTTCATTATTCGCCTATTCGAGCCACCGGTTGAGCGGTGCCATTACACATCTGACTGATTTTCGTCAACCTTTATTTGTCAACCTGCGGAATGTAGGTTAAGTGTCCCGACCGCTAGACTTTCTGCCCAGTTCATTCAGCCCTTCTCCTACTAGGGAGAGACCGGTTACCATTAGGGTAAGCGCTAAACCGGGAAACAAGGCCGGCCACCAGATACCTGTGGGAAGGGCATCCAAGGCTTGACGAATATCCGCCCCCCACTCCGGCACCTGTTCCGGCAGACCCAGCCCCAAAAAACCTAGCCCTCCCAGTACTAAGATGGCGTCGGCGGCATTGAGAGTAAATAGCACTGGTACGCTTTGGATCACGTTCATCAGCAGGTAGCGGGTTAGCACAGCCCAGGTGGATGCCCCTAGAGCCTGGGCAGCTTCAATGAAGAGCTCAGTTCTTACGCTGACCGTATGGTTACGTACCACCCGGAAATATTGGGGGATGTAGGCAATGCTGAGGGCGATCGCCGCATTGACCACCCCCCGTCCCACCACAAAGGCTAGGGTGACCGAAAGTAACAAACCGGGGAGAGTATAGATTGTATCCATCAAAAAGACGAGCACTCTATCTAGGGCCCCCCCTAGGTAGCCGCTCACCAGGCCCAGAGGTACTCCAACCACCAGGCTAAGCACCGTGGCTAAAATCACCACCTGCCAGGCAGCCCGGCTTCCAAAAAGAGTGCGAGCGAATACATCATAGCCTTGCCGACTAGTGCCAAACCAATGGTCCAGACCTGGGGCATGGTGAATGGGATTTTGCAGGGCAGCGGTGGGATCTTGGACTACGCCCCAGGTCTGCAAACTGGGGGAGAGTAAAGCGACGAGCACAAACCCCAGACTGAAAATCAGGCCAACCATCATCAACCCTGAGGAAACGCTGGAGCCCGATATGGGTAGCTGGTCACTTGGCTGGCTACGGGAGGGAAGACTGGGGGCCATGGCCACCTGGAGGGAAGGACCAACCCATTATGCCAGAGCCTGGCCCCAGGGCAGTCATTGCTCGGATGACTGGTGTTGATCTAAATCCCTGAACCGTTGGTAACCCTGATCGGGATGATAGAGGTGACAATCACTGATAATCCGCTTCATTAGCCCCCAGGAGAATTGGGTCTGCTTGATCAGAGGACCCCATTCTTTCTGCAGAACCCCATAGGCTGGGCGGAGATTGTAGGAAGGGATGCCGACGGAGATGTGGTGGGGCACATGCACATTGATGTCGTGGCAGAGCAGCTCTACCCAACGGGGATAGTCACAATGTAAAGTGCCTGACAACTGGGCCTCTGCCTCGTGCCAACCGGCCTGGTGGTGAAAGGGAATTTCTGGAACGGTGTGGTGCACCAGGGTGAAGGTGCTCATCCAGAAGTGGTAGCCCAGCCAGGGCATCAGCCAGTATTTGACGATACCCCAGGGACCAGCCAATAACCATAGGCTGGGAAAGAGGACCAGGGCAAAGATGCTCACCAGGGCAATGGAACGGAATACTCGCGGGCGATCGCGGGGCTCGAAATTCTGTAAGTTGAAGTGTAGTACGGCCCAGTGAGCCACCGAAGCTAACCACCAAAAGCCGCCCCGCATGCCGCGGTAGACTCCCTTCATAAATCCACTGGCATCCTCGTACTCAGCTGCGGTCCAGGGGGTCCAGGCATTGTCCTGATCGAGATTATTGGTGTGGCGGTGGTGCACATCGTGGAGCAGGCGCCAACTGTGGAAGGGATAGATCAGGGGAAGAAACATGAGGTGGCCGAGCCAATTATTCAGCCAGCGACGGTTCGAAAAGGACCGATGGCCACAGTCATGACCAATGACAAAGAAACCGGTCAGAGCGGTGCCGGTAAAGAACCAGCTGAAAGGTAGCAGGAACCAAGGGGAAAGGGCAATGGCAGCATAGCCCAGGGCTACGGCGATGACGCTGATGGCCACTGATCGCCAGGCCTTGAATGCATCTTTCTGAAAATAAACCTTAGGAATAGTTTGAATAATCTGTTTCAGAGTTAAGTCTTGGACGGAAAGGGGCGGAGAAGCAGGAGCGACGGAAGTAGAGGCAAAGGTAGCAGTCAAGGAATAGTCTCCAGAGGAAAGTCACAACGCCAGGAGATTTTGCCTACGCGATGGTAACGGCCATATAGAGCTGGCTTGGGCAAAATAACTAAGCGGTAATTTTTACAATTGTTTAATATTTATAACATGTTGCCTAGCCCAATTACAGCTTTGGCCAATAGGCTTGGGTAGGATTTATCGGCCTTTCGACTTCATTGATAGTTCTTGGCCTAATTGCCTCGCCAATTTGGGGCAGGTTGGGACTCGCTGGTGACATCCTGCAGGTTGCTGACCAGGAAATGCAGTTTAAAGGAGCGGCCTAGCTCCTGTTTCAAAAAGTCCTCTAGCAGGCCCACCTGCTTGGGGGTAACCGGGTCAGCGGTGCGTACTGTCAACACGATCTCCGCTGGGGTGCTCAGCCAATTCACCTCCATCTCCACTAACTTGAGGCGTTGAAAGGTAAGGGTACGATCCAACAGAGCGTTCCTGAGGCTAGCCTCCAGCTGGTTTTGCCGCAATAATTGCAGAGTTGTGGCGCTCAGGGGTAAGACCAGCAGGGCGGTAAAAACCATCGTAATGGCCAGGGGGCGGTTAGCCTGGCTCAGGGGGACATAGCCCAGTACCACGAAGGCCACCATGCAGGCCAGGGTAATGCCAAACAGGTTAGTGCCATACAACAGCAAGGCCCCCAGAGCCATAGCCCAGTTAGCCTGGGCCAGCCATAGTCCCACCACGCACAGGGGTGGCATCAGGGCAACGGCGATCGCTACCCCCGCCACGGCACTGGAGAGGCGGGTTTCCACCGCCGCCACCGCCGCTAAAGCCCCAGCGGTAATTGCCACCCCCAGATCCAGGAGGGTGGGCTGGGAACGGCTGATCACTTCGCTACCGTAGGCCGCCACCCCAGAGAGATAGGCGAGGGCGGTGGCGATCGCCAGGGCCAGGCCACTGCCCACCAGTAGGGAAACCAGGCTATGGCGGATCAATTTTCGGTTAGCCTCCAGAATGCCAAAGGCTGCCCCGCGAATTGGCAGCATAAGGGGGGCAACTAGCATGGCACCAATAATCACTGCGGCACTGTTGGCCAGCAATCCAAAACTGGCGATCAGGCAGGAACTCACCACCAGCGTCAGATAGGGCCAGGTTAACTGGGAGTCCTCCATCATCTCTTGCCGGACGGTGGCCAAACTGACTGTCGTCAGACATCGCTGCTGGTCAGCTTTTTTGGCCCGCTTCAGAACCCTAAGGATAGGCCACTGTCGTTTTGCCATGGTGCCATTGTGCCAATTGCGGCGGTGGGGGTCAAGGGGGATACGATACCCTGGATCAGGATCTTCCTTGTCATTAAGGTCAGGGAGGTTCGGTTTCTATGGTTTATGACTAATTATGACTTACCATTATTCCCCTTTTGTTGACGACCGCTGGTTTCGCGGTGTGATCCATGGGGTGGTGGTGGCTGATCTTTGGGGTACCGAAGCGGGCGGGGGGGGAGCACAACCCTTAGAGGAGGAGGATGGTTGGCGATCGCAGTTTTTAGAGATCGTGAAGGCTGAGGCCATGGGCCAGGGATCCGCGGAATACCCTGGCGGGGAGGTGTTTATCCAGATGGCCCAACGTAGTCAGTCAGGGTTGCTGTTACTGGCTCTGCCGGTGTTGTTGGTGCAGGCCAACTGCTATGGCCATCGGCCCTACCTGTGGCAAGTCTGGATCGCCAGCCTAGGGCTGCCGGAGGAGAACCTGGTTGTGATGGACCAGGCCTTCCAGATGGTTTGTAGTGCTATGGCGGGTCGACCGCCAGACCTGTGGTCTAGTCAGGACGAGCCCTTGCCCCCTATCCAAGGGTTACTTAAGGCCAGCCAGGGCGAATTTTCTCTGGCAATCCGGTTAGCTCGCCAACAGGGGGGTGATCCCCTATTGGTTAGTTGGCTAGGGGCAGTCACCCTGATCCAGCAGGGCTGGGCTGCCTTGCCCAGTACTCTGCGCCATGGCTGTCTGGAATCTGTGGCCCTGGGACAGCGCTGGGGTGACCTGGATGAGGCAGGTTTAAATCAGTTGGCCCTGAACCTTTACGATCGCTGGCGTGGTCATCGACCTGGGCCCTTTTCCCAGAATGGGTTCAGCGTATAATATAAGTCTGCCTAGAAAGTTCGGGATCCGGTTGCTCCGTCGTTGTTGTGTCTCGTAACATTGGGACAAGCCTGTGAGTTACAAGGAACGAAATAAATAAGGCATCAAAACCTGCAGTCTGGGTAGGCATTCCAATGAGCCCCGCAGAGCCGAGGCTGCCCTGGGGAGACCGGTCCATCGGGGTGGCTGCGGGCTGGTGTCCAGGGTCGCAGTTCTTACTGCTATCCTTGGCTATAGTTCAGAACTTTGAGCCGTTTACCCTGATGGGGCTGTTCTTTCCCTGGGGTGATTCTCCCATTTTCGGTCTACAGCGGATGAATTTCCTCGACCTATGAGAGCTTTTTCAGAATTCGTCGCGATTGTAGAACGGCGGTCCTGGCCCATGCTTAAAACTCCTGTCCAAGGTCTTACCCGATGGGCAGGGTGGTGGTCAGGTCAGTCCGTCTCCGCCCTCCTGCCTCGGTTCGTAACAGCACCGGGGTGGCGGCGTTTTGTTTCCCATCCCCATCTTCCCCAAGGTCAGCGGCGTCACCGCCACCTTCCCCCGGCCTTGACCTTTGCCCTGGCCGTCCTGGTGCTGACTGGAGTGCTGGGGCAGCGGTTTTATAATCAGCCTGGGTTGCAGGTAGGATCGGTGGCTAATCAAACCATTTATGCCCCCGCCCCCGCCAGCGTAGTCGATCATCAGACCACGGAGGAGCGTCGCCGTGATGCCCGCAATGGGGTGCTGCCGGTCCTGCAGTTGGATACCAACGTTAATGGTGCTGTGTTGCGATCGCTGCGAACCCTAACCGGTGAAATCACCACAGTGAAACATCGCCTGGGGGACCTGCCCTTTGTCTCCACCGACGTTCTCTCCACCCCCATCCAAGCCTACCTGCGCCGCTGTGAAGATCCGGTCTGGCTGAAGCTCCAGGGGTTGCTCGCTCCCCTTACCCAGGCCACGGCCAACGCCGGTAGCCGTAGCCTCAATACTTTGTTGACCAATCAGGTGCTCTTACCCCAACAAACTAAGGCCCTGAGCGAGTTATTGAGGTATCACCAGCGCACCTCCACCCCCCAGTTGCGATCGCTGGTGGCCACCATTGAACAATCCCGGCAAGCCTACCAGCAGGCCTGGACTGATCTGGCCCAGTTGGAGTCTCACCATCAACCCTTGGGACCCCTGTTCAGTACCATCCTGGATCTCAATGATCAGGACTGGCTAGGGGCCCAGGTGGGGATTTACCGAGTTGCTAACCGTATCTTAGCCCAGGGTATTCCCCTGGGGTTACCCCCGGAGCTCCTGCGCAACGCCATTACCCTGCAGCTACAGGGGGAAGTACCCCCACCGGCCCAGCAGGTGGCGACGGGGTTGTTGGCCACCGTGCTGAAGCCTAACCTGGTGGAGGATAGTGAGCGCACTCGACTGCAGGCGGAAAGGGCGGCCCAATCGGTACAGCCGGTGCTGGTAGAGGTCGGCCCGGGGGAATTAATCGTAGCGGCGGGGGATACCATTAGCCAACGCCAGTTTGTTCTGCTGGATCACTTTAACCTCAGTCAACGTCGCTTTAACTACTGGGGTTTACTGCTGTTTGGGGGTCTGGTTAGTGGGGGGCTGGCCCTATTTCTCTACGTGGAGCGGCGTAGTTTCCACCAGTTGCAGCAGCCCGACTACCTGCTGCTCGGGGCCATGGCGGTCAGCGCTGGGGTACTGAATATGTTTGATGGGTCGGCCTATGCCCTACCTGCCATTGGCCTACTGGCGGGTAGTTTCTATGGCCCCCTGCTGGGCGGCACCCTGGTGCTGCAGCTCGCCCTATTACTGCCCATAGGGGCTAGTGTCAGCGGGCTGTCCTTTGCCGCCAGTGCCGTAGGGGCTTTGGTTTGCAGCTTAATGGCAGAACGGCTGCGGTCTCGGGAGGAGTTGGCCCTGTTGGGGGGGGCAGCGGGTCTAATTCAGGGGGTGGTCTATCTGATCCTGACCTCCATGATCAACCCGGTTTCCCTGGCCTCCGCCTGGCCTGCAATTTTAGCGGGTGCCGCCCAGCAGGGCACCTATGGGGTACTTTCCAGCATTGTTGCCCTCGGCCTCAGCCCCTACCTGGAACATGCCTTTGATCTGATTACCCCGATTCGTTTAGCGGAGCTGTCTAACCCTAACCGACCCATGCTGAAGCGACTAGCCTCCGAAGCTCCGGGCACCTTTCAGCACACTCTGTTTGTGGCCAGTCTGGCGGAGGCCGCGGCTCGGGCCCTCGGTCGCAATGTGGAGTTAGTGCGGGCTGGTACTCTCTACCATGATATTGGCAAGATGCACGACCCGATGGGGTTCATTGAGAACCAGATGGGTGGTCCCAACAAGCATGACCTGCTTCAGGATCCTTGGCAAAGTGCAAATATTATCAAACAACACGTTATCCAAGGTTTAATAATGGCTCGCAAATGCCGACTGCCTAGGGCAGTGCAAGCCTTTATCCCAGAACATCAGGGTACCATGTTGATCAGCTATTTTTACCACCAGGCTGCTCAACGGGCCCGCACCGACCTCGACATTCCCCTACGGGAGTCCGATTTTCGCTACCCAGGACCCATCCCCCAGTCTCCGGAAACTGGCATTGTCATGCTAGCTGACTCCTGTGAAGCCGCCCTGCGGTCCCTTACCAATGCCACCCCAGAGGAGGCCCTGGCTATGGTTAACCGCATCCTCCGAGCCCGTTGGAAGGATCATCAACTGGTGGCTTCTGGCCTCACCCGTGAGCACATGACCCTGATCGCCGAGATTTTTGTACGAGTCTGGCAGCAGTACCACCACAAGCGCATTGCCTATCCCCAGCAAGCTCTGCAACCCCTCAGGTAGGATTTGTTACCAGGTATCCCCTCGGCCGAAATACTAGTATTGAGTTACACCATTTCAAGAAATGCAAGGTTCTGTTGAGAAATTCGCCGATTGTCCCCGGTCAACGCAAGACTAGAGCTAGGGATGGAGTAGGGCTACCATCAATCCGGTCGATCCCGATGGGTCGCTAGCATTTTCCCTTTTAGGGGTAGGTTAGCCCTGCTTTAGGGCCCGGGGCTCACACAGTTAGGTTATGGGAGGTCAGTATGTCTAAGGAAAATGTGGTCTCGTTTCTTGAGCAAGCTGCTACTAATCCGGATTTGAAAAGTCAGGTTCAGGGGTTGGTCGATGCTGAGGAACTGGTTGATCTGGGGCAGGCTCAAGGCTATAGCTTTTCTCCTGAGAATGTGCAGGAAGCCATCCCAGATCTGAAGGCGAAGCAGGGCTTTTTAGGGGATCTGGTGGAAGCGATTTTAGAACTGTTTGGCCCCACCCATGATGATTATCCTGCCACGGGGGTCCAGCCCTTCAGTGGTGAGCTACCCGGCCATCGTTAGTCTGGACGATGGGCACTAGGAAATATGCTGACGAGCATGTCATCGATCCAGTGAGGTCGGAGACATGCTTGATTGCGACGAATCAGTCGCGGTGATCTTGGTCGCCAGTGGTCTGATCCGTAGGGAACGGGGAGGGTAATCCTGGGGACGGGGGCGGTTTCATGATCTAAAATTGGTACTACAACAGTACTGACTAGTACATTTAACCCATCTACTTCTTCAAGCCTGTGAAAGCGGCGATCGCCCTGTGATAGCTACCATGGAGTTTGCCAGTCAAGAGACCCTGCGGATCTTTCTGTCTCGCTGGCTAAAGGAGCACGGCCATACCGTCTACTGCCAGGTACCCTGTCCCGACGGTGGACAGGTCGATATTCTGACGGAAGACTACCTGATTGACTGTTGCCCTACCTTGACACCAGCGGCTTTGGAGACTGCGGCCAGGAAAGTCCTTGCCTATCAGCCTCATTTCCCTGACCAGCAGTTAGTAGTGGCGGGTTTGAGTCCCAGTCAAGATTGGGATCGGGCCTACCAGGTGGCCGATCAACAGCAGGGGGTACAGATCTGGTTTGTAGACCAGATGAAGCCCTTTTTAGATTACTATCGACGGGATAGGGTTAGTCGAGAGTCCTCGCCGTCCTTCCCCTCCTCTGGGCTGGAGCAGAAACCGGTTCGGGCTCCTCTCGATCAGTACAATCCCCTCACCGGATGCCTCATGTCCCTGGGTATTGCCACCATCCTGGGACTCAGTTTTTGGCTCGCCTACACCATCTTGAACCGGCAGCAGCAGGCCACTCCTCCTACCCAGATCGACCGGGCCTGGGAGGATCTCCACGCCGCCGTCGCTGTCTGGGATATGGACACCAGTCTGGCCAATCTGGCCGCCCTCAGTAAGAGTCGTAACCCCTGCATGGCGGAGTTTGCCGATCGTTTCACCCTATCCTTGCAGCAACGCGGCAAGGACGGATTTAGGGACATTAATCCCATCAAACGGGCCCTCAATCAGCAGGATGGCTGTCGGTTAGACATGCCCGCCTACGACTTTTCCCCCTAACCCCACTATCCCTCCTAACGCGGTAAAATCATTCCTTGGTTGTGCACCTAAGAGGATAGACCCCTGAAAACTCGCGTAATTATTGTTCGCCACGGGCAAAGTACCTACAACCAGCTGAAGCGTATCCAGGGCCATTGTGACGAGTCTGTCCTGACGCCCAAGGGGGAACGGCAGGCCGGACAGGTGGCTCAGGCCCTGCAGGGAATTCCCCTGCAGGCGGTGTGGAGTAGCCCTCTAAAGCGGGCTCGTCGCACCGCTGAGATCATTGCCGAGACCCTGGCCACCCCCCCCCCCCGCCACACCGATCTGCTCAAGGAGGTCAGTCTCCCCCTTTGGGAGGGGATGCCCTTTACCGAGGCCGAGGCCCTTTACCCCGAGGCTTTTCAGCAGTGGCGCCACGATCCGGCTAACCTGGTCATGCGACTGCCCCAGGGCGAGGATACCCTAGACTTTTATCCGATTCGGGAAATCTACCAACAGGCGACCCAGGCCTGGGCTCACCTGCTCGATCAGCACCCGGGGGAAACCATTGTGGTGGTGGCCCATAGCGCCATTAACCGGGCCCTGATCGCCACTGCCCTGGGGTTGGGGCCAGAGAGCTTCCATACCCTGCACCAGTCCAACTGTAATATCAGTGTGCTCAACTTCGCTGAGGGCTGGCAAGGTCCGGTGGAGGTGGAGTCCATGAACCTCACCAGCCACCTGGGGGACCCGTTGCCCGAAATCCGCCCCAGCCATCGCGGTCCCCGCATGCTGTTGGTGCGCCATGGGGAAACGGAATGGAACCGCCAGGGCCGCTTTCAGGGCCAGATTGATGTACCCCTCAACGACACTGGTCGAGCCCAGGGCCAGAAGGCCGCCGGTTTTCTCCATCCGATTCGCCTCGATGCCGCCTACACTAGTTCCATGGCTCGGCCCCGAGAAACGGCGGAGATTATTTTGCAGCACCATCCCTACCTGCAACTGCAGTCCCTGGACGACCTCCGGGAAATTAGCCATGGTGAGTGGGAGGGCCTCTACAAGGGGGATATTGAGGAAAACTATCCAGGTCTGCTGCAACAGTGGCAGGCTGCCCCTGAGACTGTGCAAATGCCCGGCGGTGAGAACCTGGATCAGGTCTGGGAGCGATCGGTCCGGGCCTGGCGCCATCTGGTGACCAGCCACAGCCAGGCAGATCAGGTGCAGACGGTGCTGGTGGTGGCCCATGATGCCGTCAACAAGGCCCTGCTTTGCCATGTCCTGGGGCTGGGGCCAGAGGCTTTCTGGCGATTTAAGCAGGGTAACGGCGCGGTGAGTGTGATCGACTATCCCAACGGGGTGGATAGCCAACCGGTGCTAACCAGCGCCAATATTACAAACCACCTCTCCGGCAGTGTGCTGGATAAAACCGCAGCGGGGGCCTTGTGACCCAGTATCAGCTGATTCAGCAGGTGCGACTGCTGGATGGGGTGAGCCAAAGCGACCAGGTGGGGGATGTGCTGATTGGGGGTGATGCTATTGCGGCGATCGCTCCCCATCTCAGTGATTTGCCCCCGGCCACCGAAGTGATCGATGGTCGGGGTAAGGTGCTGCTGCCGGGCCTGGTAGATTTGTACAGTCAGTCGGGGGAGCCCGGCCACGAACAGCGGGAGACCCTGCTCTCCCTGATGCGATCGGCGGCGGCGGGGGGCGTCACCCGACTGGGCATCCTGCCCGCCACCAGCCCAGCCCTCGATCAGCCGGCTCTGCTGACAGACCTACACCGCCGTCGCCAGCAGCAGGCTAGCCCCGCCGATCTACCCCATCTCTACCCCTGGGCGGCCTTGACGGTGGGGACCCAGGGCCAACAGATGACGGAACTGGGGGACCTGGCCCTGGCCCCCAGTGTGGGCTTTAGTGACGGCCAGCCCCTACCCCACCCGCTGTTATTGCAGCGCTTGCTGCAGTACCTGCAGCCCCTGGGTAAACCGGTGGCCCTCTGGCCCTGCGACTCCAGCCTGCGGGCCGATGGTGTCGCTCGGGAGGGGCCCCACGCCCTGATCTACGGCCTCAGTGCCGACCCACCCAGCTCCGAAACCGCCCCCCTGGCCGCCCTGCTGGAGCTGGTTGCCCTGGTGGGCACCCCCCTGCACCTGATGCGCCTATCCACCGCCCGGGGGGTGGCGCTGATTGCTCAGGCTAAGGCCCAGGGGCTGCCGATTACCGCCAGTACCAGCTGGCTACACCTGCTGCTAAGTAGTCAGGACCTCCACAGCTATGACGCTAACCTGCGCCTGGCTCCCCCCCTGGGCACCCCCGAAGACCGGGCTGCCCTAATGGCCGCCGTCAAGATGGGGGTGATCGATGCCATCGCCATTGACCATACCCCCTACACCTACGAAGAGAAGACCGTCGGCTTTGCCGCTGCCCCCCCTGGTGCCATCGGCCTAGAGCTGGCCTGGTCCCTGCTCTGGCAACACCTAGTGGTGGAGGGGGATTGGTCCGCCCTGGAGCTGGTGCAGGCCCTCAGTAGTCGCCCTGCCCAGTGCTGGGGCCAGACCCCTCCCCGGCTACAGGTGGGTCAACCGGCGGAACTGGCGCTGTTTGATCCCACCTGCCCCTGGACAGTCAAGGCCACGACCCTACAGTCCCTGGCCGCCAATACCTCCTGGTGGGGAGCAACCCTGAGGGGTCGGATATTAAGGACCTGGGTGCCGATCTCCCCGGCTTGACCTATGATGGGAACACCCGTACTGAATCTCCTATGGCGATCGTCTCTTCCCACCATGGCCATGGCAACCAGGCCACTTCCTCCAGTGAGGCTAGCCTCACCCCTCCCCTCTCCCTGGTGCAGGGGGGGGCGACCCAACCCGGTGACCCGGGGGAGACGGTGGAGGCGGCCCCTACCGCCAGCCCCGATAGCGTCAGCCCGGAGGACCGCCTACGGCCCCAACGGCTAGGGGAATACATTGGTCAGACCGCCCTTAAGGAAGTTCTGCAGATTGCTATCCAGGCCGCCAAGTCCCGGCAGGAGCCCCTGGACCACCTGTTACTCTATGGCCCCCCCGGCCTCGGCAAAACCACCATGGCCCTGATTTTGGCCCAGGAAATGGGGGTGAACTGTAAAATCACCACGGCCCCTGCCCTGGAGCGGCCCCGGGACATTGCCGGACTGCTGGTGAACCTCCAGCCCGGTGATGTGCTGTTTATTGATGAAATTCACCGCCTGCCCCGGGTGACCGAGGAAATTCTCTATCCGGCGATGGAGGATAGCCGCCTGGATATCACTATTGGTAAGGGGCAGTCAGCCCGCACCCGCAGTATTCCCCTCTCCCCTTTTACCCTGGTGGGAGCCACCACCCGGGTGGGGGCGCTGACCTCCCCCCTGCGCGATCGCTTTGGTCTGGTACAGCGCCTGCGGTTCTACGATACCGAGGAACTCAGCCAGATTCTGCTGCGCACCGCCGATGTCCTCAAAACTCCCCTCCAGGCGGTGGGGGCAGAGGAAATCGCCCGTCGATCGCGGGGCACCCCCCGGATCGCTAACCGCCTGCTGCGCCGGGTACGCGACTACATGGAGGTGAAGGCGCCGGGGGTGATTACCGAGGCGATCGCCGCTGAGGCACTGGAACTCTTCAATGTTGATCCCCGCGGTCTAGATTGGACCGATCGCCGCCTGTTGTCGGTGATGATCGAAAACTTTGAGGGCGGCCCCGTCGGTCTCGACACCATGGCGGCCGCCACCGGTGAAGATGCCCAAACCATTGAGGAGGTCTACGAACCCTATCTGATGCAGATCGGCTACCTGCACCGTACCCCCCGGGGCCGGGTGGTTACCCCCGCCGCCCGTCAGCACCTCGGCTACGCTCCTGGGGCTCCGCAGGAAACCGCTCAAATTAATTTATTCAGTCTATAGCTCTAGCCTGGTGGACCTTGGCGTCCGCCCTCAGGGGAACAAGGTGAATCAGACCCCTTAACCGGTGAGCAGGTTAGGGAAATATCGAGTTTTTCCGAACCGGTTTGGCTAGCCACCGTTGACCGGCGGAATTAACACGACCTCATCTCCCGTGGCTAGGGCGGTGGTGGCAGGCACGATCTGGAGATTGACCCCCAACTGGGTGCGATCGCGCCAGGGTTCTAATTGAGGATGCTCCACCAGCACCCGATCTAGTACGGCTCCCACTGGACTATGGGCGGCAAAGGTCCACCGCAACTCTGGCACCCCATAGGTTTCTCGGTAAATGGCAAAGAGTTTAACGGTAACGGTGACTTGATCCATGGGCTGGCCTTAATTCTTGGCACACTTGGGGTCCCTTGCCTGATTCCGGAGTAGGAGAGGGGAACAGTCGTTTCGTAGTGGTTTCAGTATAGGAAATTTTGTACAAAAGCATCAGCAGCCACTACCCGGTTGCGGCCAGCTTGTTTAGCTCGATATAGAGCAGCATCAGCCCGTCTTAACAGGGTTTCCAGACGGTCTCCTGGCTTGGCTAGAGCAACGCCAAAGCTGGCCGTTACCGGACCCACGCTCGGGTGAGGGTAGTTTGCTAGCCCTTGTCGCAGTCGCTCAGCGGTTTGATATAGTTCCTGAGCGGTGGTACCAATTAATATAATTAGGAACTCTTCACCCCCCCATCGGGAGGCTATATCAGTCTTCCGTAATCCTTGTTGAAATAATTGGGCAGTCTGCACCAGGACCTGATCGCCAATGCCATGGCCAAAGGTATCGTTGATCCGCTTGAACCGGTCAATGTCAATCAGCATCACCCCGATCGCCTCAGTCTGATCCTCCAGGACCGATTCTAGGGCACGGCTAGCCGCCCGACGATTGGCCAAGTTGGTCAGATGATCGATATCGGCTTTAACCGCCTGAGCCTGAACCTGGGAAAAGGAACTTTGTAAACTGGCTACGGTGGTAAATATCGCAATATAGAGGGGATGGGCCAAAATCATATGGAGCAAGTAGGAAAAGATATGTTCTTCCACGGGTAGTTTCTGCTCTATCCAGCTTCGCATGATCCCTGCTGCTCCTAAGCAAAGATAAATAAACCCCGATAGGACCAGGGCTTGTTGCTTCTTCAGGAAGAGAAACAGGAGGATATAAAGTAGGGGAAACCACTGGGCAAAGGTAGTTAATTTGTAAGTGTCTGAGGCCGGTATGTAACCCCAAATAATAGCCTGTAATATCAAGAATTGATATATTGTAATTACCCCTACAGTGCCAATTAAAGAGACTTTATAGACACGAGGATTGATCTGTAAAAGGCCTAGGGATAGGGCAATTAAACTCAACATGAGCGGATAGGCTAAACGATCAATGGGGTTAATCCTGCCTAGGATAAGGGCTTCATATAGCCATAGACTGGAGAGCAGCAGCAGGAATAAACTAAATAGAACCTTTAGCCAGCGTTGACGTAATTCTTGTAAGCTCCTAACCTGATTGAGCTGAGAAGTCTCTGACTTGCCCTGTTCTGCCATGGTTGCATTGCTGACTTTAGTTAAGCTTTATTACGTCTTTACCAGATTAAGCATGCCCCAAGGCTGGTTCAGGGTTTGTGATCGGCGTCTAAGGTCTGAATTTTTCAGCCATTTCCCTGAGACTCTAATACTTCTCGGCATAAGTTCGGCCATTCTTAAAAGAGAGCCAGAAGCAAAAACTCAGCAATTCTCATTTTAGAACTCTTGTATCAGAGATGGCGTTTCGAGCTTAGAACGCCTAACTGAAGGATAGGCTTTTCAGGCAGAGCTATTGAGAATGTTCTCAATAGCTAGAGCCAAGATGTGGTCAAAGTGTTGATAATGAGAATTGCTGGCAAAAACTTAGCAATCAGGAGAGGTAGGTATATTTGTGCTAGGATCTACTAATATTTGCTAACGTCAATCTGACCACTGAATCGCAGGTGTCAGGATTTAGAACTAACCAACTGCTTTAATTGTTAAGGGTCAAGTAAAGTGATCCCCGTTGTCTAGGCAGTTAGGGTAAGAATTTAAGTATAGAGTCGCCTATTAGCTGAGGGCTCTTGGCCTCTGCACCGTTAATACTTGCAGCGCAAACCTAGGTCAAGGTGGGGATATCCGTCTTGCTCCGGCGTGGAAGCCCATTCCTCTCCACGTTACACTAATAGGCAGAAATATTTGGGCAGGTTCGGTCTATGAGTTTGGAAATCACTGCGGTACAGGCCCCCTACTATGGCGATGCCATGTATCGTACGCCGCCCCCGGATTTACCTTCCTTGCTGCTGAAGGAGCGGATTGTCTACCTGGGGCTGCCTCTGTTTTCTGGAGATGACATTAAGCAGCAGGTGGGCATTGACGTGACGGAGCTGATCATCGCCCAGTTACTTTACCTGCAGTTTGACGACCCCGATAAGCCCATCTACTTCTACATCAACTCCACCGGTACCTCCTGGTACGACGGCAATATGATCGGCTACGACACCGAAGCTTTCGCCATCTGTGACACCATTAACTATATCAAGCCCCCCGTCCACACCATTTGCATTGGCCAGGCCATGGGCTCGGCGGCAGTGATTCTGGCGTCGGGTACCAAGGGCTTTCGGGCCAGCCTACCCCATGCCCGTATCGTACTCAACCAGCCCCGCAGTGGCGCCCAGGGTCAAGCTACGGACATCGAAATTCGAGCTAAGGAAGTAATTGACAATAAGCGATCGATGATGGAGATTCTGGCTAAACATACCGGTAAATCCCTAGACCAGGTAATGCAGGATACGGACCGGATGTTTTACATGAACCCCCATGAGGCCAGGGACTACGGCATCATTGACCGGGTCCTGGAAAGTCGTAAAGCGCTGCCCAAGCTACCGGCGATCGCTGCTGGTTGACTTCTACCTGTCACCCCTTCCCGCCCACCCTACCTCAAGGTTGCAAGAATCCTATGCCCATCGGTACCCCTAAAGTCCCTTATCGTCTTCCCGGCAGCCAGTACAGCCAGTGGATCGATATCTACACCCGCCTCAACCAGGAACGGATTATCTTCCTCGGTCAGGAGGTGACCGACAGCCTGGCCAACTCCATTGTGGCGGCCATGCTCTACCTCGACTCCGACGACAACACCAAACCCATTTACCTCTATATCAACTCCCCCGGCGGGTCAGTGACGGCGGGCATGGCCATCTACGACACCATGCAGTATATTAAGTCCGATGCGGTGACCATTTGTTTAGGCCTGGCGGCCTCCAT
>JBEIUS010000056.1:0-18732 GCA_040374235.1 Leptolyngbya sp.
CCGCTACGGCAGGCGCAGGGCGCAAGGCACAGGGCGCAAGGTCATGGGTTATGCCTCAAGGAGTTAGTTCATTAGATCTGATTTTGACCTTTGACACAAACTACTTTACAGTCCCCCATGAGGACAGCTTCACCCTAGCGATGGTAGACCCTAGCTCCATCTTTACTCCTACTTGGGCTAGGGCTGCTGCCAGTCATTCACCCTACAGAACCCGCGATCGCCCAAAACTGCCAGGAATTATAATAGTCAAGACAAAATCGCCCAACAACTCGCCGCCCTAGCCCTGGCGATAGAAGACCCGATCATCCAATTCAAAGACCCCGACAAAACCCTCCTCCACCAGGCCATCCACAGTCTCTCCACCGGAGTCCCCTAACTGTTGAGACAACGGGGTACACTTTAACCCATCCCCAAGTTCTGTGGTGACTGTGCCACTTGCCACTCCATGACCAACCTCTCTGCCTTAGACTTGATTGAAATCAATGCCGCCAGCCATACCGAGGTAGACAATATCCGGGAACTGGGTGTGATTGGGGCATGACCGTTGGTATCTGGGTGCTGGGCAATCAGCTCTGGCGGGGGCAGGCGGCCCTGGCCAGTGGGGCGAGCGATCGCAGCGCTACCCCCGTCCTCCTGATCGAATCCCACCAGTTTGCCCAGGAACGGCCCTACCACCGCCAAAAGCTGGTGCTAGTCTGGTCAGCCATGGCCCACTTCGCCCAGAATCTAGAGGCCGAGGGCTGGTCGGTCACCTACCGCCGGGCCGACCAGACGGAGGTGGCCCTGCGGGACTGGCTCCAGGCCCACCGAATTACGGAATTACGGCTGATGGACCCGGTGGATCGGCCCTTCATGGCCTGGCTAGGGGGGGTAGACCTCCCCTGCCGCCTCACCATTCTGGCTAATAACCACTTTCTATGGTCCAGTGAAGCCTTTGAGGACTGGGCCCAGGGGCGGCGGAGCCTACTGATGGAACGGTTCTACCGCCAGGGCCGGCAGCGGTTCAAGGTGTTAATGGCGGAGGATCAACCAATCGGCGGTCAATGGAACTTTGACCCCGCCAACCGCCAACCGCCCCGGGGCAAGCTCCAGCCCCCGACCCCCCTCTGGTTTAGCCCCGATACCATCACCCAGGCGGCGATCGCCAGGGTGGAAGCCCTGCCCTACCCCACCGTTGGCCAGGCCACCCCCTTTGGCTGGGGGGTAACCCGCTCCCAGGCGGAGGCGGTGCTCGATCACTTTATTCAGCACGGTCTGGCAAACTTTGGCCCCTACCAGGATGCCATGGTGACGGGCCAGGATACCCTCTGGCATGCTCTGCTCTCCCCCTACCTGAACCTGGGCCTGCTCCACCCCTGGGAAGTGATTCAGCGGGCCGAGGCGGCCTACCACCAGGGCCAGGCCCCCCTCAATAGCGTGGAGGGCTTGATTCGCCAGGTGCTGGGTTGGCGGGAGTATATGCGGGGGCTCTACACCCACCTGGGCGAAGCCTATCCCCAGAGTAATTGGTTTGGCCACCACCAGCCGCTGCCGGACTTTTTCTGGAGCGGTGAGGTGGAGATGAATTGCTTACATCAAGTGATTAACCAGATTCACCGTACCGGCTACGCCCACCACATTCAACGCCTGATGGTGCTGAGTAACTTTGCCCTGATCGCCGGCCTTGACCCCCAGGCGGTGGAACAGTGGTTTCACGCCGTCTTTATTGATGGCTACGATTGGGTGATGCAACCCAACGTGATCGGCATGGGTCTGTTTGCCGACGGCGGCCGCCTGGCCTCTAAGCCCTACGCCGCCTCCGCCAACTACATCAATCGCATGAGCGACTACTGCCGGGGCTGTCGCTACAACCCCAAGCAGCGCACCGGAGAGGACGCCTGCCCCTTTAATTTCTTCTACTGGGATTTCCTGCACCGACACCGGCAAAAACTCCAGGCCCAGGGGCGTATGGCCATGATTCTGAAGCATCTAGACCGCATAAACCCAGCAGAACTTGCCACCCTCCAACACCAGGCCCGAGCTTGGCACACTGCTATGGCTGGCCGAGGTACCTAGGATTGGCCGAGAAAGTCCCGCTTGCCCAGTTCTACCCCATTGTGGCGCAGGATGGCGTAGGCGGTGGTGACGTGGAAAAGCACGTTGGGCAGTACGAAAAAGGAGAGGAAGGGCCAACCGGCCATGGTAATGGACTGACCGCCGCCGATGGGAACGGTAATTAGGGTCTCCTCCGTGCCGTTAATCTGATCGGGGGTAAAGTCCTTGAGGTAGGAGATCGCCCCCTGCAGTCGCTGGATCAACTCCAGGAAGCTGGTTTCCCTATCCTCCACCGCTGGGGCCTCCACCCCGGCTAGCCGGGCCACCCCCCGGCGGCTCAGATCGGCGGCAATCTGAACCTGGCGTACCAGGGGAAACATGTCAGGATAGAGGCGGCTCTGGAGCAAGACGGTGGGATCAATACCCCGGGCCTCCCCATGGGCAGCGGCCTTTTCTAAAATCCCTACCAGATTGCTGAGGGCTCGGCACAGGGAAGGCACACTGGCGTCATACATGGAAATTGACATGGTAGTTCTCCGACGGAATCAGCAAATAACCCCTGGCCGGACCAGAAGAATAGGATAATAACAACGGAGAGAGAGGGATTCGAACCCTCGTTAGAGTCACCCCTAAACAGCATTTCCAGTGCTGCGCCTTCAACCGCTCGGCCATCTCTCCAGGGAACGGTAGTGTTATACCGCTGGAGTGATATCCTACCAAAAAACGATGACATCTCGCCATCCCCGTCCCCATTTTCCCTATATTGGCCCGATGCCATGGCCCTAACCCATACCGTTACCATTCACCACCGCGGCACTCAGCAGACCTATACCCTACAGGTACCCGAGGACCGCTATATTCTCCAAACCGCTGAGGGTCAGGGGGCAGACCTGCCCTTTGCCTGTCGCAACGGCGCCTGTACCAGCTGTGCGGTGCGGATCCTGGCAGGAGAGGTGGCCCAGCCGGAGGCCATGGGCCTCTCCCTGGAACTGCGCCAACAGGGCTATGCCCTGCTCTGTGTCAGTTATCCCCGCAGTGATCTGGAGGTGGAAACCCAGGAGGAAGATGAGGTTTACGAGCTCCAATTTGGTCGCTACTTTGGTAAAGGCAAGGTTCGATTTGGTTTACCCCTTGAGGATGATTAGATGGACTGTTCTCAGCAGGATCTACAGCGCTGGTTGGATAGCGCCACGGAAGCCGCTCTAGCTGGTGGTGCCGTACTGCGGCACTACTGGGGTAACTTGAGTACCATTCGGGAAAAGGGGAGATCGGGGGATCTGGTCACCGAGGCGGATCAGGCCTCTGAACAGATGGTGATCGAGATACTGAGCCGCCATCTCCCTAGCAACCATGGTTTTCTAGCGGAGGAATCTGGCCCCCAAGGGAACCTGGAAGGTGGCTACCTCTGGGCCATCGATCCCCTGGATGGCACCACCAACTACACCCATCAGTATCCCTTCTGCGCAGTTTCCATCGGCCTGCTCCTGGCTGGCGAACCGGTCCTGGGGGTGGTCTACGACCCAATTCACAAGGAACTGTTCCGAGCCGCTCGGGGCCTGGGGGCCACCTGTAACCGTCGTCCAATCCAGGTCTCAAGCGCAGATCAGTTAGCCCACAGTTTATTGGTGACCGGCTTCGCTTATGATCGCCGAGAAACCGTTGATAATAACTATGCGGAGTTCTGCCACTTTACCCACCTGACCCAAGGGGTCCGGCGGGGTGGATCCGCCGCCATTGATTTAGCCTATGTGGCCTGTGGGCGGCTTGACGGTTACTGGGAACGGGGGCTGTCTGCCTGGGACATTGCCGCTGGTATTGTCCTGGTCAGGGAGGCGGGGGGGCGGGTCACCGCCTACGATGGTTCTCCCCTGGCTGTCACCAGTGGCCGGCTACTGGCGACTAACGGACTGATCCATGGGGCTATGGTAAAAGAACTGGGGGGGATCAGTCCCCTGGCAGGGTTTACCCTTGGCAGGGATATCTAGGGTATGGCTGAGGGCTAGCCACAGCACCTTGTCAATCCCTGATGGGATCTGCTTAACGGACTATGACATTTAATCTATGGAATTTAGCCAGGGACTGTTTAAATTAGATTTTAGCGATCACCACGCCATCCTGGGCTTGCCGGTTACGGCTGACGGTCGGGCGGTACGCAAGCGCTATCTAACCATCGCCCGCCGCCTCCACCCCGATAGTCAAGCCACCAGCCAGGATAGCGACGCCCAACGGGCTAGCGAGTGGTTATCCCGCTGGGTTAATCCAGCCTACGAAGTGCTGAGCCAGGAAAAGCTGGCGACGGAACACCAGCTGATGCTAAAGCTGAAGGGCCAGGCCCTGGGCCGGAGCAATAGTCCACCGGTGTTGGTGAGCCAGGTGGCCCAGACCCTGCTCAAAGCCCCCCAGTTGGATATGGCCTACCGGCAAGCGGTCAACACCATAGCCGTGACCCAATACGACCAATTGGAGCAGGTGGCGGAACGGGTGGCGGAGCTGAGTGAGCTGAATCTGGTTTATCTCTACCGCACCAGCGATCGCGACCATGCTACCGCCACCCCTACCCCAGTTACGCCAGCCGCCCCTGGGCCCACCCCTCCCACCCCATCGCCATCCTCCACTCCGGCGGCAACACCACCCCCCTATCGCCAAACCCAGGCCACTATCCTGGCCAGCTACCTGAAGCGAGCCCAGGAGTTTGAGCGCGATGGGGACTATCGTCGGGCCATTATGGAACTGCGGGAAGTGCTTAAGACCTACCCCAATAACGCCCAGTGCCACAGTTACCTGGCCAGCCTTTACCTGAAGACCGGCCAGAGCACCATGGCCCGCATCCACACTAAACGGGCTTTGGAAATTGATCCCAACGACACCACTGCTAAGGCGGTACATCAGCAACTGACCGGCCAGGGTATCGTTCCTCGTCCAGGGCAAGCTGGCACCCAGCCGGGTAAACCAGGATCCCCCAGATTGTTTGGCCTTTTTGGAAGGAAACAGCCATAGCATGGTCTATCAGCCACCCACCGGCGCCCGCGACCTCCTACCCCTTGAGGTTGCCCAGAAGCACTGGATTGAAGATCGCTTAGAACAAGTGTTTCAGCGATGGGGGTACCACCCCATCATCACCTCCACCGTCGAGCATCTGGATACCCTGATGGCGGGGGGGGCCATTGATCAAAACGCAGTGATCGAGCTCAACCACCCCAACGGTCAACGTCTCGGCCTCCGGCCGGAACTCACCGCTTCCATTGCCCGGATTGCGGTCAGTCGACTGGCCCAGGTTACCTATCCCCAACGGCTGTACTATCATGCCAACGTCTTTCGACAGAAAGGCTCCAGTCAACAGGAACTCTACCAGTCCGGGGTAGAACTCCTAGGGGCCGCCGCGCCCCTAGCCGACATCGAAATTCTTCTGCTCTTGAACGACTGCCTGGCCAGCCTTAACCTGCCGTCGTGGTCCTTGGTCCTAGGGCATGCTCAACTCACCAGGATGCTGTTAGAGCCCTTTCCTCAACCCCTCCGCAGCCCAGTGCGGCGAGCCTTGGCCCAACTGGACCGGGTCGCCCTAGGGGAGATGGGCCTACCCTCCCATCTCCACGATCGGGCGCTCTTTCTATTAGACCTAAGGGGGGAACCAGAAACCATTCTCGCTACCCTGGCCCAACCCGATTTAGACCTAGTACCCCTGGCCGCGATTGCGCCGCTGCAACAACTGGTGGATCTACTCCGACAAGGCATCTTTTCTGGAACCTCAGAAACAGCTGTCCAGCCCCAGTTAATCCTTGACCTGAGCCTGATCCAAACCTTTGACTACTACACTGGCCTGGTCTTTGAGGTGGTGAGTAGCCCCGAGTTGGGTTGCCAGGTCCTAGGTCAAGGAGGACGCTACGACCATCTCCTGGGGCTATTTCACAACGAGGGTAAAAGCTTCCCTGGCATTGGCTTCGTCCTCAATAGCGAAGTGTTGCAAAAGTGTTTAGGATGTGAGGGTGGCCTACCTCAACGGGCACCCGTCAGTGGTTGGTTAGTAGTCCCCACTGATCACAAAGCCGTAGCTGCCGCCTTTAGTTACGCCCAAAAACTCCGTCATTCCACCAGCCTAGTCCGGGCAGAGGTTCATCTTGGGGGCTTCAGTTCTCGCCCAGCGATTCGCAGTGTTGCCCAGAATCGGGGCATTACCCGAATTGCCTGGATCGATGCCTATGGATTACCAGATCTCGAAACCCTTGACTAATCTAAATACCACCTTCCCCTTTAGGTCCCTCTGCCGTAGGAGACAGACCTAGGAGGAGCGCATTCAAAGTTGAAAACCAGGCAAGCATTCTGATCGACTTGTGCTCTGTTACCTACGACTATGGAAAATAAGCTAAGGAGTTAAACCTATGGAATGGCTAGAGTCTGTAGAGTATGGCCTAGATAGCTTAGTGGCCATAGCCACCCTGGCCTTGGAGGCTATTTCCATATTGTGTATCATAGCTGGATTACTCAAGACTGGACAGATATCCCTGGATCTAAAGCGGCGTTACCGGGGCCGCCCCTTTCCGTTTAATCAGGTGCGTCTCTCCTTTGGCACCTGGCTAGCCCTGGCCCTGGAGTTTCAGTTGGGGTCTGATATTCTTGCTACCACCATGGCACCCACCACCCAAGAACTAGCCAAACTGGGGATAATTGCGGTGATTCGAACCTTTCTAAACTACTTCCTTGGCAAGGAAATGGAAACGGAACTGGCCCTCGAGCGGGAACAGCTAGAACAGGAGAAAATTCGCCTGGTCTAGGCCCCCACCAGGGCGTTCTGACCCCAAGTACAGGAATGCCTGCGATCATCTAAACCGTGTCTAGTTCGAAGCCTGGAGTTTCCCTCACCTAAAACCCTCTCCCGAGGAGAGAGAGACTTTGAAGGGTTTTTCCGGCACCCCACCCTACGGGAAGCAAGCTACGCCCAGGGGGCGAGGGGCTGGGGGTGAGGGGGCAGAATTACGGTTCTCATCATGAACTTGGTTTAGATCGGCTTCCTGGGTGGGGATGGGACGATTAAAACAAAGAAACAACTGAAGCCAAGCCTATCCCTGATCTCCCACTAAAGCCAGATCTACCTCGCCAAAGATGGCGCTGGGGCAGCAGTAGTACTTAAATTCTAGCAAGTTATAAAAAGGGTCCTCTAAGAAGAACGTGCGGTGCTCTAGGGGAGTGTTAACAAAGCGCCGTTTTTCCGGCTGGTAAAATGGCAGTTGGCAGTCCTTAGCGCGCTGCAGCAGGGCTTGCCAATCCACTTCGGCGATAAAAATAAGACCAAAGTGGCGGGGGTAGATGCCCTTTTGGGGGGTAAAGTTAGCGCTGACGTGGGCCACCAGTTGGTGGCCGTAAAGGTTAAGAATCAGAGAAGCAGGGGTTTCCCGACCAGGTTCACAGCCTAGACCAGCAACGTAAAATTGGCGGGTTTGAGGAATGTCACCAACCGGAAAGGCCAGGTGAAAAATAGGAGCAGCAGGGATCATGGCGGCTATCTCTAAAGTTATAGCTTTGGCCAGAATGACTAGGACACAGTTAATTGGCCCTTTTCGTCTCGTAACGCCAACAAACTTGGCTGTTATAGAACACAAAAAGACCAACTCGGGGTAGGCGTCCTGGCTCGTCTTAGCCCCGTCATAGGCGGTTATCGCTTCAGCAAACAACCTGAGAAAATTTTAGCTCAGTCTCCTGACAGGTTTGCATCCTAGGAGGAGGTTTGAAAAGTAGTCAGCTATTCAGCGGTTAAAACCGCTACTACAAAAACCAAGCCCGCCGCGGCAGACTCAATAAAATCAAGGTTTTCAGTAATCTGCGTTGGCAGGTTTTCTCAGTATAGTCGCCGCGACTTCAGTCGCCAGACTGACTCTTCGAAGATAGAGGATCCGATCTCTGGCCAGGGCTAGCCGGTCGGTCATGCTATCCGGCCAAGGCGATTCAGGGGCCAAAAGCGAAACCGGGCTAGACCAATCAAATTGCTCTGGGGTAAGAGCCCCCAAACATGGGAGTCGTTGCTATCGTTGCGATTATCCCCCAGCACAAACAGATAACCGGGCGGCACGGTCAGGGCTGGGGTCTCATAGGAGGGTGACTCCATCCGGTAGGGCTCCGCCAGGGGTTGGCCATTCAACAGCAGCTGTCCCTGCCTCACCTGTAGGGTTTGCCCAGGTACGCCAATGATCCGTTTGATAAAGGCCTGGCGGCCATCATAGCCAAGATCCACCAACTGGCCAGGGGGATGGAAGACTACGATATCCCCCCGCTGGGGGGGGCGCCAATGATAACTGAGCTTGTCTATCACCAGGCGATCGCCAATCTGCAGGGTGGGCACCATGGAACTAGAGGGGATAAAGCGGGGCTCCGCGACCCACAGCCGCACCGTTAGGGCAATCACCAGGGCGATCGCCAACACCTTGAGATTACCTTGCCAGTCTCCCAATCGGGAGCCATGGGGAGTTTCAGATTTAGGGGAAAAAGTAAAAGGCTGCATGGCTTTGTAGTGGGAAAAATATTTCAAACCTAGTATAAAAACATTGGTAGTTTGACTACCGCTAGAAATCCTTTGTAAACAGCACCCGGGAAATCTTTGCAGAAATTATCCGGATAACCCTGATCAGATTGAGAAGAATAGATTACGGATTGGGTCCGGGTTATATAGGTCATGACCGGGCCCAGTTTCCGAGCAGTTTCCTGGATCATCCCCAGAGGTTACCATGTTTTACCCCCTTGCTTGGCTCAGTGTCGACCTACTGCCCTCTCCTCTAGAGCCGCTGCCGCAGTCGGGTCGAACCCTCGGTCAGTTTACCCAAAGGTCTCTAGGTCGGGTGAACCCACCAACTCCAGTGGCCCTGCCTCACCAGGTAGCCTTTAGTTCCCCTACCCCAGCCACCCCCAAGGCAGCGGTGGTATTGCGCCCGGGCAGCCAGGGGTCGGCGGTAAAACAACTGCAAGCTCACCTACAGCGGTTGAGCTATGATCCTGGCCCCATTGACGGTCAATTTGGCCCCCGCACTGACCAGGCGGTACGCCAATTTCAAAGGACTACCGGGCTACCGGTGGATGGGGTGGTTGGGGCCACCACCTGGGCCCAACTGCAACGGGAAGCAGTCTCTACCAATAAGGCGCTGGACAAGTCTTTCCCTCTCCCCCAATTGTCCCCCACCTTGCCTCAACTGCAGTTCCATCCCATCGCCCGCATCGCCACCGGACCCGATAGAAAAACTCTAGTACTACTGGCAATCGGCCTAGCTGGGATAGGGCTAATGGCCTACCGGTTTCGCCCCGAACCCTCCAAACCTACTGCCCGGTTACCGGTTTACTATCCCTATCCGGTATACCCCCACCCGGCGGCGGCGGTGCACCAACCCCAACCCATTTATCCGCCGCCAGCGGCCCCCGTGATGACCACTGCCTCCGATCTTATTTCCGGCCCGGCCCCCCATCCGGAATGCCTACCGGAGTTTCTCTACGATCTACAACAGCCGCAGCAGCGCCAGGCCCTGGAAATTAGCCTTCAGGGGGGAAATCCAGAGGTTACTTCAGGTTTGGCAGCCCTGCTAAATCGCTTGGGTAGCTTTCCTGCAATTCACCACAGTACTGGCCAGCCCTACACCTACCTGCTGCTGGATGACCTAGGGGGATGCTTCAGGCTCTGCAACAACGAACTCTGGGCCACCCAAGCGGCCCTGCAATGGTTACGTCAAGACGCTCCCTATACCCTTACTATCCGTCGCCTGGACAGTAGCGGTGGGATAGAAGACAGGGAGTTTACAGTCACCCTCAGTCCTCGGCAGCTAGCGCTGGCAACCTAGGAGGTGGGACTAACCTGGGCCCGATACAGTAGCCGATCGCCCTGACGGTAGCCCAGATAGCGCACCCGCACCCGCTGGCCGGGGGTGATATGACCCTGCAGGGGTTGATGGATTTGGGGATCGTAGGGCAGCTCTGCCCCCACCTCACCGATGGCGGTCACTCCCCAGTGTTGCAGCAATTCCTGCCAGGGGTGGGTGAGGGGCAGCAGACGGATGGCGGGCAGGTCGGGCTGACGCTGGGCAGCGGCTACGGCGGTGGGCCACTGGCGCAGCCAGGGTTCCAGGCAAGCCAAGGCTTCCGCCTGGAACTGTCGGCGCCGATCCCCGTCCGAGTCAGGGCTGGGTACCGATGAGCCCCCAGGGGGAGAGGGGGCGGGGAGGTCAGTCGGAGCACCAAACTGGGCGATCAGATCGGTGACGGAGACCTGCAGGACCTGGCTCAGCCGCAGCAGGGTTTGCACCGACAAACGCCCCACCTGCCCCTGGCGGAGGCGGTCCACCGCCCCCCGGGAGACTCCAGCAGCCCGGGCCAGGGACCGATAGCTGCCGAGCCCCACGGTTTGCATCAAGGTTCGCAACTGGGGAGAGTGGTGGGCGAGGGGTGCAGCCATGGCCAGGAGCGGCTAAAATGCCTGAGTAATAGGTCTGTTTAGCGGTTTAGTATAGCCTGGGCGGAGCCATGGGAAAAAAACGGCAATGGCGGCGATCCACCAGGGCGGGGTTGGTGGGGCTGGTGATCAGCCTGGCCGCCGCTCCCCTGGCGGCGGCCCCCCCTAACCCCATCATCCAGGTGGGGGTGGTGCAGCGCTTTGGGGAAAATCCCCAGGCACAGCTTCGCCTGGAGGCCCCGGCGGGGGAGCGACTTAACCTACGGTTTGAGACCCATGGTCTGTCCCAAACCCTGAACACTGCCCAGGTGGTGCTGGGGGTAAAGGCGGAGCCGATGGCTACTCCTGACCTACGGGAACGGGTGGTGTTGAGCCACCACCGCAGCTTTGAAAGTGCCGAATACAGCGCCCAGGAGTGGCGGCAGCGGGGGATTGAGGCGGAGATTGCCCAACCCGGCGGCTGGGAGGTGTGGGCCAGTCGACAGCAGTACAATACTCCCCTGCTGCGGCGGCTGTTGATCAAAAACCTGCAGGATCAGGGTTTTGGCGACGTGCATCTGGATAGTCGGGTGGTCAGCCAGATGCCCAAGTTGTTTTTCCAGGCCAATGGTTACCGCTACCACCGCGATCGCCTAGAGCTGAGCTCCAGCGGCGGGCGCACCCGGGTGGTGCAAGTAGCACCCGGTGCAGACCCCCCCCTGACCCGGGTCTATGCCGGCGGCCTCAGCCTTCAGCCCAATGCCTACGAGACCTATACCCTGATCAACCAGGTGCCGGTGGAGACCTACCTGCGGGGGGTCGTGCCCCACGAGATTGGCCCCCGTGCCCCCCTCCCCGCCATCCAGGCCCAGGCGGTTTTAGCCCGCACCTACGTGCTGCGCAACCTGCGCCGCTTTGCCATTGACGGCTACCAGATCTGTGCCGATACCCAGTGCCAGGTCTATCGGGGGTTGAGTGGTACGGTGGCAGCGGCGGATCAGGCCATTCAGGCCACCCGGGGGCAGGTACTAACCTACCAAAATGAGCTGGTGGATGCCCTCTACTCCTCCACCAGTGGCGGTGTCACCGCCGCCTTTAGCCACGTCTGGAACGGGCCCGATCGCCCCTACCTGAAGCCCGTGGTCGATTCGGTCTCCGGCGCCTGGAACCTGAGCCGCAGCCCCCTGGATGGGGAAACCAGTTTTCGCGCCTTTATGGCCCTCGACCAGGGGTTTAACGAGCAGGGTTGGCAGCTGTTTCGCTGGCGCTATGACAGTACCCTAGCGGAAATTGCCCAGGATCTACGCCAGTTTTTAGGACGGCGTCAGCACCCCCTGGCGGAGTTTAGCCAGGTCCGCCAGGTGAGGGTGACGGAGCGGGCTCCTTCGGGCCGGGTACAGGTGCTAGAGATTGACACCAACCTGGGGCCGGTGAGGCTGGAAAAGGACGAAATTGTCCGGGTACTCTCCGCCCCCCGTAGTTTGCTGTTTTACCTCGACCCGATCTACACAGCGGCCCAGGGGGATACCCCCCCCACCCTGAGCGGCTACCGCTTTGTCGGCGGCGGCTGGGGTCACGGTGTCGGCCTCAGTCAAACCGGGGCCTACCGCCTGGGCCAGATGGGCTGGAACTACGGTCGCATCCTGCAGTTTTACTACCCCGGCACCACCCTGCAGCCCATCCATAACGGCCTCACCCTCTGGGCCGCTCCCCAAGCCGCCCCTACCCCTGATTTCTGACTCCCCTTTCCGTCGCCCTGCGCCTGTTGCCTCTTCCCCCCTCCTGACCCCTGATGACTAATTTGACCTGGCTGGATAACAACTCCTGGCTCCTGGAACTGGGCCCCCACCGCCTGCTGATCGATCCCTGGCTGGTGGGAGAGCTGGCGTTTGCCCACCAGGCTTGGCTGTTTAGGGGGGTAAGGTCGGCGGCCACAACCATCAACCTGGGCGAGATTGACCTGATTCTCCTCAGTCAGGGCCTGGAGGACCATGCCCATCCCCCTACCCTGGCCCAATTGGATCGGGCCATTCCGGTGGTGGGGTCGCCAGCGGCAGCCCGGGTGGCCCAGGGGTTAGGCTACCAACAGGTGACCGCCCTGGGCCATGGCCAGGTATTTGACCTGGGGGATTGGCTGCGGCTGGAGGCGGTACCGGGGGCACCCCTGGGGCCTCTAACGGTGGAAAATGGCTATGTGATCAGCGATCGCCAGAGCGGTCTGCGGCTTTTCTACGAACCCCACGGTTTCCATGCCCCCAGTCTCCAAGCCCAGGCCCCCATGGATGTGGTGATCACCCCGGTGCTGGATCTGGCCCTACCTCTGGTGGGGCCGATTATTCGCGGCCAGGCCAGCGCCCTGGAACGGGTGGAATGGCTCCAGCCTCAGATGCTGCTGCCCACCGCCGCCGCCGGTGAAACCCAGTACACCGGCCTCCTGGCCTCCCTACTACAGAGCCGGGGCAGCGCCGCCAGCCTACAGCACACCCTACGGGAGCGGGGGCTGACCACCCGGGTGATCAGCCCCGCCGTGGGAGAACGACTTAGTCTGTAGATAAAGTTGCTATAAGCTATCCCCAAATCCTCGAGAGTGAAGCCGTTCCTTAATTCCGTACTGGTGCTCTAGCCATCGGTGCCATTATGGTAAAAGGAAGGGGTCGGGCATACACCTCGTTTATCGTTGACAGCGGGGGCAATAGTGGGCCGATCTCCCAGCCAACTTCAAACGCCGAATGGGAGATTGGCAAACCCGACAGGGCAGATTCTCCCGATCATAGACCCAGGCCACACCGCCATAGTTGCCGTTGATGCCGTAAATATCCCGGTAGTCGCTGAAGCTGGTGCCCCCTGAGTCAATACTGGTGGTTAACACCTGTTGGATAGCCCCATGAAGTCGAGTTAAACGGGGCAACCCTAGGGCCTGGCTAGCGGTGGTGGGGCGAATACCACTCAGAAATAGGGCTTCGTCCGCATAGATATTACCCAGACCGGCCACCAGACGCTGATCTAGCAGGGCGTTTTTAATGGGTCGCTGGCTACTCCGTAGCCGTTCTCCCAGGTAGGTAGCGGTAAACTCCGGGGCAAAGGGTTCTGGTCCCAGCCCCTGCAGACCAGTGATTACCGCCTGGGGGGGCTGACCGGGGGGGACCCACCAGAGACGCCCAAAGGTGCGCTGGTCTACAAACCGGAGTTCGCGATCGCCCTGCAGAAATAGCCGGACCCGGCAGTGCGCATTAACCGGCGTAGCTGGATCTAGCCAAAGTAACTGGCCGGTCATCCGCAGGTGTACCCCCAGGTAACCCGCCGCCTCACCATTTTCTCGGACTAGCTCCCCCAGTAAATACTTACCCCGCCGCCGCCAACCTTGAAACGACACTCCCTTCATTCCCTCCCAGAAGTCGGCAGGGCTTTCAGGGAAGGCCAGGCTGCGGGGTAGTAGTACTTCACCCCCCTGAACTGTTTGGCGTAGGGTGACCCGGTTCAAACCCCGGCAAACGGTTTCGACCTCAGGTAACTCAGGCACGGTGGCTTCAATCCGATCCAGGGGTGTTGGGTTCCGTCTTCGCCTTCCCAGTCGCCTTAGGGGAACGCCTACTGCTGGAGGTCTTGTTAGCGGCAGCGGTTTTGGTGTTACCAGTGGCCTTGGTCCTACGGGCAGTGGTATCGCTGCCCGCCTTGGTGGTCCGCCCGGATTTAGACTCACCGGAAGCGGTGCCCGCCTTACCTTTTTTAGCCTTAGTGCCCTTACTGGTAGCCTTAGCTCCAATCCAATCCAGGGCTCGCTCCAAGGTAATGGCTTCGACTTCTACCCCTTCAGGCACCGAGGCATTCACCTTGCCATGCTTAACATAAAGACCGTAGGGCCCATTAAACACCGCAATCGCTTCCCCATCCTCCGGGTGCAGCCCCAACTCCTTGAGGGGCTCCACCTTGCGGCGACCCCGCCCGGTCTTGGGCTGGGCCAGTAACTCCAGGGCCCGTTCCAGGCTAATGGTGAGCACATCATCCTCCCCCTTGAGGGAACGGTAGTCCCGTCCTTCCTTGCCCTGATCGTGGACTACGTAGGGTCCAAACCGCCCCTGGCTGGCTTTGATCGGTGCGCTGGTGTCCGGGTGAACCCCTAGCAGTCGGGGTAGCCGCAGAAGCCCCACGGCGGTCTCCAGGGTGAGCTGGTCTGGGGATAACCCTTTGGGTAAGGAGGCTCGCTTGGGATTAGGGTTCTCCTCCGTACTATCCCCCAACTGCACGTAGGGACCGTAGGGCCCAATCCGTAGATAAACGGGCTCGCCGGTATCGGGGTGCAGCCCCACCTGATCGGGGCCTTCTATCTTTTGCTTAATGATGCGTTCGATCTGGTCTTCATCTAAATCGGCGGGGGGCACGTCTACGGGAATGGACGCCCGCACCGGTTCGCCTTCGGTGTCCAGCTCTATATAGGGGCCATAGCGGCCAATCCGCACCTTAGCCGCCAGGTCGTTGAGCAGCACCGTACGGGCGGCGGTGGCATCAATCTCCGTCTCCCGGACATGAACCTGCTGCTCTAACCCCTGTTCGCCACCATAGAAAGTCTTCAGGTAAGGTAACCAGTCCACCTCCCCGGTGGAGATTTCATCCAGGGTTTGTTCCATGCGGGCGGTAAATTGGACATCGACCAAATCTGGAAAATTTTGCTCCAGCAGGGCGGTGACCGCAAAGGCCGTGAAGGTGGGAATCAGGCTGTTACTGACTAGCCGGACATAGCCGCGATCAATGATGGTGCCAATTACCGTAGCGTAGGTGCTGGGCCGACCAATCCCTTCGCTCTCTAAGACCTTCACCAGGGTGGCTTCGGTGTAGCGGGCGGGGGGTTGGGTTTCGTGGCCGATCGCCTCTAATTGGCAGCAGGCCAGGGCATCGCCGGTGGCCAGGGGGGGCAGAAGCACCTCCTGGTCCTCCAGGGCCGCCTCCGGATCGTCGGACCCTTCCACGTAGGCCCGGAAGAAGCCGGGGAAGTCAATGCGCTTGCCGGTGGCCCGAAACACCGCCTCCTCCACCTCAATGGAGGCGGTGATATGAGTTTGACGGGCCTCCGCCATTTGGCTGGCCACAGTGCGTTTCCAGATCAGATCGTAGAGGGCGGCTTCCCGACCGGTTAACCCGGTTTCCTGGGGCGTTCTAAAGGTGCTACCCGCCGGGCGGATGGCTTCGTGGGCCTCCTGGGCGCCCTTACTTTTAGTGGCATACTGGCGGGGCTTGGGGCTCAGGTAAGCACTGCCATAGCGAGACTCCACGCAGGCTCGGGCGGCGGCGATCGCCTGCTCTGAGAGGTGCACCGAGTCAGTCCGCATGTAGGTAATGTACCCCTGCTCGTAGAGGTTCTGGGCAACCCGCATGGTATCTCGAGCCGATAGGCGTAACTTACGGTTGGCCTCCTGTTGCAGGGTGGAGGTCGTAAACGGAGGAGCGGGCTTCCGGGTGGAGGGCCGTTCCTCCAGGCCGCTTACCGTCCAGACCGCCGAGTGCAGGCGACCTTGCAACTCCTGCGCACGGACCTGATCCAGCAGCACCACCTGACGGCCCTGGGCAATTTGCCCCGTCGCCTCATCAAAGTCACTGCCATTGGCTAGCCGGGTACCCCCCAAGCTGTGCAACCTGGCCTCAAAGGCTGATTGATCCTTCAGCAAGGTAGCCTTTAAATCCCAGTAAGACCCCCGACGGAAGGCCCGTCGCTCCTGCTCCCGGTTCACCACCAACTTCACTGCTACGGACTGCACCCGACCCGCCGACAAACCGCCGGCAATTTTCTTCCACAGTAGGGGGGATAGGGTGTAGCCCACCAGACGATCCAGAATGCGTCGAGTTTCCTGGGCATGGACCAATTGGTCATCAATGGTACGACAGTTTTCCAAAGCGGCCTGAATAGCCTCCTGGGTGATCTCGTGGAACACCATCAGTTTGGTGGGCACCTTTGGATTCAAAACCTGCAGAAGATGCCAGCTAATACTTTCCCCTTCCCGGTCTTCATCCGTAGCCAGGACCAGCTCATCGGCCTGCTTGAGGGCATCCTTAAGGGTTTTAACTACCTTCTTTTTATCGCTGGGAATGATATAAAGAGGGGCGAAGTCTGCCTCTGGATTAACCCCCAGTTGCGCCCATTTTTCCCCCTTCACACTGGCAGGAATCTCGCTGGCGGAGCGGGGTAAATCTCGCACATGGCCCATGGAGGCTTCGACCCGATAGCCCCTCGGCAGATAGTTGCGGATGGTTTTGGCTTTAGTAGGAGATTCAACGATAACAAGGGTTGACATAGGGGGATAATCACCGACGCTCTAGCAATGGTTTAGCATTAAAAATAACGTTATGAAATGATTCGCCCTGGAATAGATCTATTTAATCCATTGCCGACGCACAGGGAATCACCAACTACGTCATCAATTTACTGCACAGTTAGGCCCCAGGGGCACCGCTGCTGCTAAAAAATTTAATTATTCAGTGGGGCGATGAGAAAAGCTTAGGAAATTCTTTAAAAACCTTTCCTCCCCAGGCGACTCTAGGAATAGGGCTGACTTCCCCCATGGTTCTACCCCATACCCAGAACCTCGCCAAGGCGCTAGTATGCGTGGTATAGCTTTATTAGGCTATCAGTCAGGTTTAGATTCGACCTACTAATTTGCCTATATTTGCCCCTGTCAACCTCGAGGAAAAGCAACGATGGACTTTGCTAGCCTTGCCTCCCAGTTAAATGCTGGCACCATAGCCCCAGAGGGGGTACTTATCCTGACTATTTTAGTGATTTTAGTGGGTGACCTGATCCAGGGGCGATCCTCCTCAGCATGGACTCCCTATGTTGCCATCCTGGGTTGTTTAGCCACGGTGCCTGCCCTAGCCTGGCAATGGGATTCAGCAGACCCCATCGGCTTCCTGGGGGCATTTAATGCTGATCAGTTAGCCATTGTTTTCCGCGGCATTATTGCCCTATCGGCGGCGGTAACCGTACCCATGGCGATTCGCTATGTAGAGCAGTCCGGTACTGCCCTAGCGGAATTTCTGGTAATTTTGCTGACCGCTACCCTGGGGGGCATGTTCCTGGCGGGGGCCAGTGAGCTGGTGATGATCTTTGTCGCCCTGGAAACCCTCAGTATTTCCTCCTATCTACTGACGGGCTACATGAAGCGAGATCCCCGCTCCAACGAAGCAGCCCTCAAGTATTTGCTAATTGGTGCCGCCAGTTCGGCTATTTTTCTCTACGGATCCTCCCTACTTTACGGCCTGTCAGGCGGAGAAACCCGGTTGGGAGCGATCGCCGCTAATCTCTCCCCTGTGGGGGGCGAAGCCCCCATTGGTCTGGTGGTAGCCCTGGTGTTTGTAATCGCCGGTATTGCCTTTAAGGTTGCCGCTGTGCCCTTTCATCAGTGGACCCCCGATGTCTACGAAGGCTCTCCTACCCCTGTGGTAGCATTCCTTTCCGTGGGCTCTAAGACCGCCGGTTTCGCCCTGGCCATCCGTCTTCTAGTAACCGCCTTTCCCCTGGTGTCCGAACAGTGGCACTTCGTCTTTACTGCCCTAGCGGTGCTTAGCATGGTCCTGGGCAACGTCGTAGCCCTGGCCCAAACCAGCATGAAACGCTTGTTAGCCTACTCCTCCATTGGCCAGGCTGGCTTCTTGATGATTGGTTTGGTGGTGGGTACCGACGCTGGCTATGCCAGCATGATTTACTACCTGCTGGTTTATTTGTTTATGAACCTGGGGGGCTTTATCTGTGTGATCCTTTTTACCCTCCGCACCGGTACCGACCAAATCAGCGAATACAGCGGTCTCTACCAAAAGGACCCACTGTTAACCCTGGCCCTGAGTATTTGTTTACTTTCCCTGGGGGGCATCCCCCCCCTGGCGGGCTTTTTCGGGAAAATCTATATTTTCTGGGCTGGCTGGCAGGCGGGGGCCTACGGCTTGGTGTTAGTGGGTTTGGTCACCAGTGTAATTTCCATCTACTACTATATTCGTGTTGTCAAGATGATGGTGGTTAAAGAGCCCCAGGAAATGTCTGATGCGGTAAAAAACTACCCCACCCCCCGTTGGGATCTACCAGGCCTGAGACCCCTGCAGGTCACCCTGGTGTTGATGGTGGTGGCCACATCCCTGGCTGGCATCCTTTCCAACCCCCTGTTTACCCTGGCCAATGAGGCTGTAGTGCGGACTCCTATGTTAAACCCTCCCCTGGTGAGTCAATTATCGCCGTACCCGGTACTCAGCGTCGCCCTGGTAGACAGGGCTGACTGATGGCCCATGGCTGCGTCCCTTTGCTTTTCCCATTGAATGAAAAC
>JBEIUS010000017.1:0-28439 GCA_040374235.1 Leptolyngbya sp.
GACTGCACAATGGCGTATCGATAGCCCCCCAGGGCAATTACGCCAGTCACCTGAACCTGTTCTGCCTGCAGGGGCGGACTGGGCTGGAGCGTACCGGTGCCAGTACCAGTACTGCTGCCGCTTCCTGGCGCCGCCCCGGGAGGGGAAATAGAGGTGCCGGTTGCGGTGGGTTTTGACCCTGCCCCAGAGGATGGTGCCGGTGGACCTGGGGGCTGGGTTGAAGGGGCTACCGAGCCCTTGCCCGCACCAGGCACGACTACTGGGGTCGGGTTGGATATGATCCGTGGGGGGGGAGGAATGGGTACCGTAGCAAAGGGATCGGGACGGCTGCTATTGACTAGACGGCGACGTTCATCGGGATCGGTGGACTGGATCAGGTTAGCCTGAGCAATAGCGGCAAAACCGGGAGCTGCGGGCACCAAGGGCTCGGCAAAGATTTCCCCCTCTCCCTTGACTTCAGAGACCGGTACCTGTTCCACCGGAAAGCTCGTCGCGGGTTGATCGCCCCTGGCCACCCGACGGCTCAGCAAGCCCTGCACAAAGGGCATGCCGATGATCATTGACAACAACCCCAGCAGGCCCAAAACCAGGCTATTACGGGCCCAGCGCCGCCTTTCCCAAAACTTGATGCAGAAAAATAGCAGGGCAAAGGGAATCAGCAGGGTTAACAAGCCCCAGACTGGACTGACCTTAAAGGCATCGATAACGCCGATCACGCCTCCTAAGAGGGCGAGCACAACCCCCAGCAGGAATAACAGTAGAAAGAGACTAGACCCCATGCCGCCGGAACTCCTCAATTACCCTAGGATAATGCCCCCACGATAGCTCATTTTTCAGGAACTGAACCGCCCTTGAGGATTCCAGCTGTGACTACCCGCTACCCTAGCTAGGGGGCTATCAAGATGCAGCTGAGCCACACATCTCCCTCCGTCTCCCAACCCTTTACTTTAAGCTTGATCTTTAAGCTGCATATAGAGCCCTAGCCGGGTAACAGCGCCAGGTGCAACATCATTATGGCTAGACGGACCTGTAGTGAAAAGTCAGAACGCCGCCAAACTCCTGACAGCTAGCTCCTGAATTCCTGACCGATCAGCACGTCCCAGCTTAAGTAGATACCCCCCTAGCCACCGCCATGGGTCATGAGGGACTTGAGGTGTTGTAGTCCCTGTTTTACCCGTCGTGACACCGTAACTACACTGATGCCTAGACGATCAGCGGTCTCCTTTTGGGTCAAGTCGTAGAGAAAGACAAACTCTAAAATTTCACGGGTGCGCCGCTCTAGTTGCTCCATGGCGTGCTGTAATCGGATTTTATCCTCCTGGGCCAGTTGAAAGCTTTTGTAGCGCGGATCCGGTAGTGACTCCATTAGTGAGATTGAATCCTCCCCTGGCAGGGGAGCATCAAGGCTAATCAGGTGACGATTTTGGCGAGCTAGTTTTACCTCCTGCCATTCCCCCGGGGAAACCCCCAGGGCAGCGGCAATTTCGTGATCACGGGGGAAACGTTCTAACTGCTGCTGAAGCCGGCGTACCACCCCGCTGGATCGAGTCTCTAGGGTTTGCCAACGCCGGGGAATTCGCATGGTTAAACTCCGATCCCGCAGGTAATGCTGAATCTCACCCCGAATGTAGGGAACGGCGAAGGAACTAAAGGCGTAGCCCTGGTTCAGGTCAAACCGTTCGATCGCTCGGATTAGGCCAATGCTGCCCACCTGAACCAGCTCATCGCTGCTCTCGTGACAGCGCCCTAGCCAACGATAGGCCTCCTGTCGCACCAAGCCAATGTGGATTTGCACCAACTGGTTGCGCAACTGATGATCAGGATGGTCCTGGTACTGCCGTAGTAGTTTTTGGCTTTGTTCGTAGAGGGAGGAGGAAGGCTGAGTTAGCATAGGCGAACAAAACCGAAACTAAGGAAAAGGCCCTGACCAGAGTGAGGCTAGGATTAAAAGACTTGGTTCCACTCATAAATAGTGTAATCGGTCCAGATACCCTGTTGCCAGTAGGGGTCAGCCTCCACCAGTTGCCGCACCACTGCCTCCGTGGGGGCCTCGTAGATGCCAAATACCTTGGTATTGTCAACGGTCGGCCCCAGGGCCACCAGGATACCCTGTTGCTTTTGGGACCGTAAACCCTCCAGGTGGGCCTGCCGATAGGGGGTGCGTTTTTCCAAGGCATCGTCGCAGTAGGTCCCCAAAAGCACGTACTTAGGCATCACCGATTCAGCTAATAAATACATAAACTTATTGTACCGGGTGAAAGATTTAAACAGTTGAGGTACACTTCAGCAGATCACTGAAAACTACCTCTAGGGTAGTTCGATAGATTGACTCTAATGAACTACCCTATTGACAGGATGTCACTCCCATGAGCCAGGACAAAACTCTTCCCCCGAGCAGCTTAGCCAGTCGTAATGATCTGCCTAGGTCTAGCCATGGGGTTATCAACCTAGGGGCTCTAGACGCCAATCCAGAAGCCCTGGTTAGGACCTACGCCGATAGTCTGATTACTTCGTTGTTTGACGAGGTAGATAGGCTGCTGGAGGGTGACAGCGAGACCCTGGAACGGGTCAATGCCAGCTTAGCTTTGCCCCCCGCAACAGAGGAGGATCTGCCGGTCAGCTCCGAGCCTACCTCAGCTAGTCCCGACCCGACTCTGGACAGCGGTAGCGAGGTCCTGGCCCTGTTAGCGGCAGAAGCGGAAGCCCAAGACTCGGCTCTTACCCTAGCCCCACCCCAGGGCAGAAGTTCCCTGGGCCGCCTGCTGGATCGCCTACTGCTTTTATCCACAGGTCTCTCCCTAGCAGGTTTGGCGGCGGTGCTGTGGATGAATCACCGCCAGCCGGTGACGGTACCAACCAACACCAGTGAGACCGCTAATGCTGAATTTTTGCAATACCTGCAGCGATCGCTGCAGGTGATCGAGAAGAAAACCGATCTGGCCGCCCAGTCCCCCGCTCCGCCCACCCAAACTGGTGCCAACCCCCCCCTTCTAACCCTACTTCCCTTGCCCTCCAGCCCTGGCAGTAGTGGTGACTCCGGCGGCCCTATCAAGGTGGTTGAGCGGGTTTATATCCCTTACCAAACCACCCAGCCCGCCTTACCCCAACCTACCCAGCCCGCCGGACCGCCCCTGGCCCAGGCCGGTCCCGCTTCTGTGCCCAGTCCTACCCCCGCCGTGGTCCATCGGCTAGTGGGGGTACTAGAACTGGGTGATCGTTCCGCCGCCCTGTTTGAGGTCAACGGCGTACCCCAGCGGGTTTACATCGGTGAACGGATCGGCACCGCCGGTTGGACTCTGGTGTCCGTGGCCCACCAGGAGGTGGTGGTTCGGCGCAACGGTGATGTGCGATCGCTGTACATTGGCCAGCAATTTTAGCTGGGGGTGGCATGGGGTTATTTGAAGATCTAAGTCGCTTCCTGGAAACCCGCCTGGATGAGTTTCTCAAGGCCAACCCCCATTTAGAGTTGCTGGGTCTGGAGGACCAACTGCGTGGTCAGGAGCAGGATGCGATTAACCTGCTGGGGGACCTAAAGCGACGGCAAAGGCAATTGGAGCAGAGCATCCTTAGCACCGCCCAGGAGATTCAAAGGTGGCACGGTCGCATTGATCGGGCCCGGGGGGCTAACCGTCCCGATCTGGTCAAATTGGCGGAGGAACGGGAGGCCAGCCTGCTGCGCCAGGGCAACCAGTACTGGGGGCAGATGCAGGGGGTGAATCAGCAGATTGATCAAACCCGGTCCCTACAACAACAAATTCACGAGCGCCGTCGTGAGCTGAAGTTGAAGATTGCCCAGGTGGAAGCAGAACGGGCATCCCAGCGGTCTACCACCAGCTGGGATGCGGGCTGGTATGGTTCTCCCTTTGCGGGCCCTAACTCTACCCCTATGGATCCAGTGGAAGAATCCTTTCAACGGTGGGAAACCGAGCAGGAATTGGAGGACTTAAAGCGGCAGATAGGGCGTTAACCGTCTTTATCAAACCTAGGGTTTGGCCTTGGGCTTGGCAATCTCAAAGGAAATGGAGGATCGTCCGGACCTGGTGGAGGGGGCTATTTCGGGCACCGGTGAGGGGGGGGCAACTGCCTTTGAGGATTGGCAAGTGGGCGGGGTCGGTCGAGGCCAGGACTGGGAGGCGATCGCCAAGCCAATACCCCCAATTAGCACCAGGGGTAGGGACAGATCAATCTGGCCCCATCGCTGCCAGCCTTCGGCAGCAGTAAACAAGACCAAACAACAGACTAGCCAGAGCTGCATACCCATGCTCCATTCCTTGGCGTCATTATGGCGCAGCCTTGGCAGTTTGTTCCATATTTATGACCACTGGATCGTTGCAGGATCGTCAACCCATGGAAATATAGAAGGGCTACTACAGGAAGGAGGGCGAGATCGATGCGAATGACCGTACCTAGAACCATCTGTCTGGGGTTTTTGGTGGTAATTAGCCTCGGCAGCCTGCTGTTGATGTTCCCCTCTGCCGTCACCGGTGGAAGCTGGGGAAGCCCCCTGGTGGCCTTGTTTACTTCCACCTCCGCGGTCTGTGTGACGGGCCTGGTGGTAGTGGATACGGGCACCTACTTCTCCTCCTTTGGCCAGGCCGTCATTGTCGCTTTAATTCAAATTGGCGGCCTGGGATATATGACTGCCACCACGCTGCTGTTGTTGCTGCTGGGCCAACGCCTCAAGCTCAAGGATCGGGTAGCCATTCAACAATCAATGGATCAAACAGAATTGGCCGGTGGCAAGGCCCTGCTGCCCTCCATCATTGCCATGACCATGGTTTTTGAAATTGCCGGAGCCTTCTGTTTCTATCCTGTCTTTAGGGGGGAATACGGTGCTGGTCAAAGCCTGTGGTTATCGGTTTTCCATAGCGTTAGCGCCTTTAATAATGCCGGCTTTAGCCTATTTTTCGACAATATCATCGGTTATCAAGATCATCTTTGGGTTAATTTGATCATTTCCCTGCTGATTATCTTTGGTGGCCTGGGTTACGAGGTGATTGTGGAAATGTTTATGGGGCTGCGGACCTATGTGAAGGGTAGCCGCCGCCGCCTGAACTTTTCCCTTAATTATAAAATTGTCACCAGTACGACCCTGGTGCTGTTAATTCTGGGTACCTTTGCCTTGTTTGCCACTGAGTTCAATAACCCTGATACCCTGGGCAACCTACCGGTGCCGGTTAAGTTACTGGCGGCCTGGTTTCAGTCGGTGGTTGCCCGAACCGCTGGCTTTAACAGTATCGACATCGGCGCCATGGGCAATGCTTCCCTCTTTACCATGATCGCCCTGATGTTTATTGGCGCCAGTCCAGGGGGCACCGGGGGCGGCATCAAGACCACCACCTTTCGCATCCTACTGGTCTGTACCCTGGCGGTCTTGCAGGGTAAGGAGAAGGTGCTGTGCTACCAAAGACAGATTCCCCTGACCCGGGTCTTAAAGACTGTGGCGGTGGTGGTGGGCTCTGGATTGGTGGTGATTTTAGCCACCATGCTGATTTCCATCAGCAACCCCGAGCTAGACTTTATCGCCGTGCTCTTCGAAGCCGTGTCGGCCTTTGCCACCGTGGGTTTAAGCACAGGAATTACGGCTAAACTATCGGCCTTTAGCCAGGTGGTGATCATTGTCACCATGTACCTGGGACGGGTCGGGGTGCTGCTGTTTATGGCGGCTCTCTTAGGTGACCCCAAGCCTACGGCGGTCCAGTATCCGGAGGAAGACTTGCTGATTGGCTAGGGATAATGACCTGGGTCGCCCTAGTATGGCCGTAGCCCCGCTAACCGGAATGCATCTGAGTCAAATCCCTAGAACCATGGGTCGGCGGGGGTGGTCAGCGGAGCTACCTGGCGATCCTCCGTCTGACCAGGGTTTTCCCCTGGGGATGGGGCCCTAGGGGGGGGGAGGGGCTGGTTTTCTGGGGCGGACTCTGGCAGGGAGGGCGATCGCCGTGCTAACTCCGGCAGGTTAGAAGGGCGATGCCCCAGTTTCTTGGGTCGGGGCTGCTGGGCAGCCTGAGGCTGACTGCGCCATATCTGCCAGGCCGCTTTTACCCCAACCCACACACTACGGCGGCCCCGATCCACCCGTTCGACCTGCTGGCGAGCTAGGCTCAAGCCTTCATCCACCTGTCTGACCACCTCTGCCGCCCGACGTACTCCGGTCTCCACATCTTCACCCAACTCCGCCAGCTCCCGGCCGGTGAGCCGCAGCGCCTCCAGGGTGGGGGGCAGTTCCCGATGTAGGGTGTCAAACAGTTTCTCCGCCGTGCGGGCGGCTCGGCCCAACTCCTGGAGGGCGGGTACCGCCACCAGTAAAACCGTCGTTAGGCTGACAGTGAGGAGCAGCAGGGAAAGCGTTAACCACAACAATGGATTGGTCAAGGTCGCTTCCCCTGGTTTGGTTAGGGTTGTTCGGGATGCCGGGGCGATCTCGCCGTAGCCATCTGACTGAGGTGGCTATACTCCTGGCGGGTGGCGTCCTGGCCGGCGGCGATCGCCAGGCGCAACCGCTCCAGGGTATGGTCCCAATTCACTAGGGCGGCGGCGGACAAGCGATCGGATTGGATTTGCAGGGTGCTGGCCAGATCCTCCACCAAATCGGGCAGAGCATCGGCGGATTTCTTCAGAATTTGCCGGGTTTCCCTGCCAGGGCGAGGGGCGATCAGGAGGCCTGCGATCGCCCCCAGGGCAGCTCCCACCAAAAGCCCACCCATAAACCCACTGGAGCGATGATCATTCATAGCCCTAATTCCCCGTTAATAACAGGTTGAAATCCACCGGTTAGATGCAACCCCTATGGTCATCCTACCGCTTTTCGTGGCGGCGGTGATGCCAACGGTGGGTGCCTTTTGCCCTAGACCGGATGGACCGTCGCCATCCCTGCCCCAGACGCCAGGCTAAACTGACCCAGGCCAGGATTTGTCCACCCCTCTGCAGCTGTTGAGAAACTCGATTATAGGTTTGTTTCAGGTGGGCCAGTTTACCCTGGGGGAACTGGATCAGGGCAGGGTTGACCCCCTGGCTCAGTTGACCATGCCAGTGCTCGAGCTGAGCCCTGAGGATGACCAGGGCTTGTCGCCACCGCCATAGTCGCCAGGCCAGGTAAAAGCCGGTCACCGCCAGGATAAGGTTTACTAGAACAGCAATGCCAATCCACCAAGCCTCCAGCATAGGCAGGGCCTTGTCCACTACCCACCGTAGTTCCAACCGGTACTCTCTAGGAGCAGCGGTTCCCCCTGCCGATGCAGCCCCGCCCCCACCACTTCCCCTACAAAGACGGTGTGGTCGCCTTGCTCTACGGTTCCCACCAGTCGACACTCAACGTAGCCCAGGCTGTCCTTAATCACCGGACAACCGGTTTCCGGCGCCGGATAGAATTCCACGTCGGCAAACTTATTGCCTACCCGGTGCAATGGCTTGAAGAAGTTTTGGGCCAGGTCCTTCTGGCCGACCTCTAGAAAGCTCAGGGCAAAGGTACCACTCGCCTTGACCATGGCGTGGGAGGTGGAATCCTGTTTTACGCAATTGACCACCAGGGGGGGGCTAAAGGAGGCCTGCATGACCCAGCTGGCGGTAAACCCGTTCATCTCTTCACCGTCTTTAACGCCACAGATGTAAAGACCATGGGGAATTTTACGGAGCAATGTCTTTTTAGCCTGTTCGTCTAGCACCACACACCTGCAGAATTCGTCACTAAACGAGTATGGCACAGTGACGCCTAGAGCGTCCTCGCCCTCTGCTAGAGTATTGAATGCTGAATTAATCTACTGGATCCCGCCAATTGCCGTGGTTACCGTTAACGACACGACCTTTCTGCGTAACATTTGGTATCATGTTATACCGAGTCACCGCCTCAAGTCAGGGCAGGTGGTGGCTAAGACCCTGTTGGATGAGCCGATCCTGTTGGGCCGCACCAACCAGGGGGAGGCCTTTGCTCTGCGAGATATCTGTCCTCACCGAGCGGTGCCCCTAAGCTGTGGGTGGTACAACGGGGAAACGGTACAGTGCTGTTACCACGGCTGGCGCTTTGATCAACAGGGCCACTGTGTAGAGATTCCCTCCCTGCTGCCGGATCAGCTGACGGACCTGAGTCGCTTTAATGTGCAGCGCTACGATCTCCAGGAGGTACAGGGCAACCTCTGGATCTACATGGCCGATCCCCGGCCGGGGAAAGCCCTGCCCGCGGCCCTGGATATTCCTAGGGTGCCTGGGTTTGCCGATCAGGTCCAGCCCAATTTCACCTACACCATGCGCTTTCCCTGCTATATTGACCATGCCGTAGTTGGACTCATGGATCCAGCCCATTCCCCCTTTGTCCACCGAGCCTGGTGGTGGCGGGGTGCCAGCTTGAATCAAGAGGTGAAGTGGTTTGATCCCTCTCCCTATGGTTTCACCATGCGCAGGCACCATATGGCCAACATGGGCCGGGGCTACTGGTTGGTGGGGGGCGTACCGGATAACGAAATTATTTTTTACTTGCCTGGTATTCGCACCGAGGAAATTACCACGAGCCGTCACCGCGTGGTGAATTTGACCACCGTCACCCCCCTCACCTCCGATCAGACCGATGTCACCTTTGAGCTTTATTGGGACTTACCCTGGGGGAATTTGCTGAAACCCCTGCTGCCCTGGTTAGTCCAAACCTTTTTGGGGCAAGATCGAGATGTAGTAATCAAACAACAACAGGGGTTGAAGTACGAGTCGGTGCTACGGCTAATTAAGGACTCCGATACCCTGGCACGGTGGTACTACCAATTAAAAAAAGAATACCAACGCAGCCAGGAGGAAAACCGAGAGTTCATCACTCCAGTTAAAACTCAACAGCTCAAGTGGAGAGCCTAGAGGATTGATAAAGCCCAAGACCTTTAGCTTTTCACAACTCAATTCACAGGCTATAATTTCAAGTTAAGTAATGTAACTATTTTTTCAAGGAATAATTATCTTTTTTGGTTAGACCGCGCTTCGATGCCTGCCTAGCCTACGAGCCAACCCCACCCACTATCTACGGTTCTCCCCACCTCTGGGAGTGGCCATTATTACTTAAAGTAATATTAAGCCAGGAACTAATTTATACCCTTGGTCTTCTATGTAAGGGCTAGGGATTTTCGCTGATTTTCCATGACTGTAATTTTTTATGCCCTCTGGTTAAGGTTTAAAGTCCGACCGCTGGTTACTCTATAAAACGCCATGTTTGAACATTTTACTAATACGGCCATCGCTGTCATTATGAAGGCCCAGGAGGAGGCCCGGCGGTTACGCCATAACTTTGTGGGTACTGAGCAACTCCTGTTGGGACTGATTAAGGAGGGTTCCACGGTAGCGGCTCAGGTGCTGGATGAACTGGGGGTTACCCTGAACGACGCTCGCGCCGAAGTGGAGGCGATTATCGGTCGCGGCAGCGGCAGCATTCCTCCTGAAATCCCTTTTACACCCAAGGTGAAGCAGGTGTTTGAACAGGCTTTTCAGGAAGCTCGCAAGATGGATGCGGTCTATATTGAGCCGGAGCACCTGCTGCTCAGTTTGACCCACAATAGCGAAAGTGTGGCCTATCGCGTGCTAACTAATCTGGGGGTTGATCCCGTTAAGGTACGCACCCGGGTGATTCAGGAGTTGGGGGAGGTGGCGGCCCTACCCCAGGGGCGGCGTAACGGGGCTCCTGCTCGGGAGAACGGCCGTAAGGGCAATAAAGTCTTGAATGAGTTTGGCACCGATCTAACCAGCTTAGCGGCCCAGGGTAAGATTGATCCCGTGGTGGGTCGAGCCCAGGAAATTGAACGGGTGGTGCAAATCCTGGGGCGACGTACTAAGAATAATCCGATTTTGCTAGGGGAACCGGGGGTTGGTAAGACGGCGATCGCCGAAGGTCTAGCCCAGCGCATCGTCCACCAGGATGTACCCGATGCCCTGTTGAATAGGCGGGTGATCAGCCTGAGTATGGGGTCTCTGGTGTCCGGCACTCGGTTTCGTGGTGACTTTGAAGAGCGCCTCACCCAACTGGTGGAGGAGGTGCGCCAGGATCCGAGCGTGATTTTGGTGATCGATGAAATCCATACCCTGATTGGTGCCGGATCCCTGGAAGGCGGGATGGATGCCGCTAACCTGCTGAAACCGGCCCTGGCCCGGGGGGAAATGCAGTGTATTGGGGCCACCACTCTGGACGAGTTTCGCCAGCACATAGAACGGGATGCGGCCTTGGAGCGTCGTTTTCAGCCGGTCATGGTGAATCCTCCCTCCGTGGAGGAAACCCTGGAAATTTTGCAGGGCCTGCGTAGCCGTTATGAGCAGTTCCATCAGGTCATGATTACCGATGGGGCCCTGGTGGCGGCGGCCCGCCTGGCTGATCGCTACATTAGCGATCGGCACCTCCCCGATAAGGCCATTGACCTGATCGACGAAGCTGGCTCCCAGGTGAAGCTGCGGTTTATGCCTCGCCACCTGAGCAAAGCGGTGAAACAAAAACTACGCCAGCTAAACAGTGAACTGGATGACGCTATCCAACGGCAGGACTTTGAGAAGGCTAAGGCCCTGCTTCAGGAGCAACAGAATCTGCGGCAACAGGTGCTGGTCGACCTGCCGGAGGGTGTTGCTAATCTGTCCCCCCAGCTCAGTCTACCGGTGGTCGATGCCGATAACATTGCTGACATTGTTGCGGCCTGGACCGGGGTGCCGGTTAGCCGTATGACTGAAACCGATGCCGCCCGTCTCCTGCACATGGAGGAGGTGCTGCACCAACGGGTGGTGGGGCAGCAGGAGGCGGTAGTGGCGGTGGCCCGTGCTATTCGTCGAGCCCGCTCGGGGCTGGCTAGCCGCGATAGACCCATCGCTAGCCTAGTGTTTTCTGGGCCTACCGGGGTAGGCAAGACGGAACTAGCCAAGGCCCTGTCTGTTGCCCTGTTTGGTTCAGCAGAGGCGATGATTCGGCTGGATATGTCTGAGTTTATGGAAAGCCATACCGTCTCCAAGTTAATCGGCGCCCCCCCTGGCTTTGTCGGCTACGACGAGGGGGGCCAACTGACCGAGGCAGTGCGCCGACGACCCTACAGTGTGATCTTGTTAGATGAGATCGAAAAGGCCCACCCTGAGGTCTTTAATTTACTCTTACAGGTGCTGGAGGATGGCCGATTGACGGACTCCAAAGGCAGATCGGTGAGCTTTAGGAACACCCTGATGATTATGACCTCCAACATCGGTTCCCAGGTGATTGAAAAGGGTGGTCAGAGCCTGGGGTTTGAATTTGTGGGTCAGGGGTCAGACAGCCAGTACCACAACCTCCGCAACCTGGTGAATGAAGAGATGAAGCAGTACTTCCGGCCAGAGCTACTGAACCGGTTGGACGAGATCATCGTCTTCCGCCAACTGAGCCGTGATGAAGTCAACCAGGTGGCAGACCTGATGTTAGACCAGGTCAATCAACAGCTGGCCCCACGGCAAATTATCCTGACCTTCTCCCCTGCCTTCCGTGACCACCTGGCGGATCAGGGTTATGACCAGCGCTACGGAGCTCGACCCATGCGACGGGCGATCGCCCGTCTGGTGGAGGATCCTCTGGCAGAGGCCATCCTGGCTGGTACCCTACAGGATGGCGACACTGCTCGGCTGGATTTGGATGACGCTGGCCAGGTGGTGGTGGAACCGGTGCAGGTTCCAGCTCTGGCGGCTTTCCACTGCTAGGGGCCAATGGGGAAGGCCATGTGAGGAGTAGAGGCCAATCCTGGTTAGGATTGGCCTCTACCATTATCTTAGAGTGAACAACCGCTGGGGCTACGGGTTAGAAGGGTAGCTTTTTCTTGCTGGCTTTATCGCGATCGTAGTCTAGTTCCTTCAGCTTTTTCATAATTCGACTGAAGTATTCCTGCAGGTAGTCCTCGAGGGTGGTAATCTCCGCCGAATCAATACCAAAGACCGAATATACCTCCTTCATGGGGGCATCTAAGGGCTGACTGCCGGCAATCACCTCAACAAAGGCCAGGCGATCGGCAAAGTTCCAACCCCACTGGAAGAAGTAGGCGACTCGGCGGATGCCGCGTAACAGCCCCAGGGACATCCTGGAGACCTTGGCCTCCTGGCCACACTTGCGCTCACAGAGGCGGATAATTTCGTAGGCACCCCAGGCCCGGGAACCCGCTAGGGGGAAGCTGCGCTTACTGGTGGCGGGTAAGGTGAGGGCCCGGAGAGCAAATTTGGCAATGTCTTGGGTATCCATGTAGGCGATGGGGGCCGCCTCCCCCATCACCCAGATGGCTTGCTTTTCTAAAATGGGAATCGCGTACTGGCCAATTAGCCCCTGCAGGAAGCCGCAGGGCTGAAGAATGGTGTAATCCAACCCGGACTCAACCAGAATCTTCTCCGTAGAGTGCTTGATTTTCATCAGGGGGACATCGGGAAAGCGATCGGAATTTAGGATAGAAATAAAAATAAACCGTTGAATACCGGCGGATTTGGTGGCCTCAATCAAGTTAACTTTGCCCTGCCCATCAACCTCCAGGACTGACTCTGAGGGACGAGCGGTGGCAGCGTCGATCACCGCATCTACCCCCTCCAGGGCGGGGGGTAGGGTATCGGGCTTGGTTAAGTTACCCCGGATCAGTTCTACCCCCCACTCTCGCAAGAAACTGGCTCGCTGAGCGCTTCTAACCAAACATCGGACATCATGACCTTCGTCCAGGGCGCGACGAACGATTTGCCGTCCCAGTGTGCCCGTAGCGCCAACCACCAATAGTTTCATGAGGGGATGATACAAAACTTAACTTTATTCAAGAATATCAGATCTACCCCCTCAGTTAGCCTACGGCGGGGAAACACGCGTTACGCTTCTCCACCCTGAAGGCGCAGCATGACAAAACCTAACCCTAGCCCCACCAGGGTAAGGACGAAAATGATAATGCTGGTGTTAAAAATTTCAGCGGCCATGGCGTCTCCTTAGGACAGGACTATAATGTTCAACATTAAATGGGCTCTATCAATCAATCAGTTAGCCCTATTTTAGACTAGTTTGGTGCCCCTTCTGCCTTACCCCCTGTCCCCTCGCCCTCTGCCCCGCCTGGCCTTGACCCTGGGGGATCCAGCTGGCATTGGGCCGGAAATCATCCTCAAGGCCTTAGCGGTTCAGGACTGGCAAAATCAGGTAAGGATTACCGTGTTCGGTACCGCCGCCCTGATGGCCCAGTCCCTGGCGGTGCTGCGCCGATCTGCCCAGGTGTGCCCCCTGGCCGATCTGGGGGCAATAGACTGGTGGGAGGTCCCTCCTCCCCTGCCCCTGGCGGGGCTGGAGTTAGGCCGCCCCAGTGCCGCCACCGGGGCGGCTAGCTTTGCCTATCTGGATGCGGCGATCGCTCAAGCCGTCGCCGGCCATTTCGATGCTATTGTCACCGGTCCAATCGCTAAATCCGCCTGGCATGCCGCTGGCCATCACTACCCCGGCCAAACGGAACGTCTGGCGGAAGGGGCGGGCGTGAATCGGGTGGCTATGGCCTTTGTGGCCCGATCTCCCCACACCGGATGGCTGCTGCGTACCCTACTGGCCACCACCCATATTCCGTTGAAACAGGTTCCCGCTACCCTGACACCGGCCCTGCTCACTGAGAAGCTAGATTTACTCCTCACCAGTCTCCAGAAGGACTTTGGCCTCAGCCATCCCCGGGTGGCGGTGGCGGGTCTCAACCCCCACGGTGGAGAGGGGGGGCAGCTGGGCCAGGAGGAGGCGGCCTACCTAATCCCCTGGTTGGAGGCCCAGCGACAACGCTATCCCCAGGTCCAGATTGACGGCCCGGTGCCCGCCGATACCCTCTGGGTCGCCCCTGGACAGGCTTGGTTTGGCACCTCACCCGGAGTAGCAACCTACGATGCCTACCTGGCTTTATACCACGACCAGGGTTTAATTCCCGTCAAGCTGATGGCCTTTGATCGGGCGGTGAATGTCACCCTGGGGCTACCCTGGGTACGCACCTCCCCTGACCATGGCACCGCCTTTGATATTGCTGGCCGGGGCCTAGCTAACCCCAGCAGTTTTCTGGCCGCCCTAGAGCTGGCCCATGAGCTGACCCGGTCACGACTAGCTGCCAGGATAGCGGTAGACCTATAGGATCTGACTCTCTAGTATTACGTGGCCCAAATTAGGCGATCCTTGGAGAGGGGGCAGAATTCAGGAGCCAGGCGAATTCGGTAGGTTTATGCCAGGGTCTACTAGTCTGCGGCTCTGAATGTTACAGACTGGTGACGCCAATGACGGCAAGGCTCTGGGAAAATAAGATATTAATTAGTATTTCCATGTCCAGATTAAGGGGAGAATAAGCTGTAGCTTAGTAGCCAAGTATCAGAAAAAGTCAGTAAACTAGGATACGGAATCTGAAAATATATTTAGGTGTAGCTATTTAGCTCAGGACAGTGAGCAAGGTGTTGGATGTCAGCCTGTGGCAGATGGCATGGCAGTCTCGTCCCAACCGGATTGGCAACGGTTATAGCATTGACCAGGCCCCTTAAGACAGGGTTGACCGGACAATTTCAGGTCTCGTAACTGACAGACTAGTCTCTAGTTATGAGGTATGAAAAAGCCAATACTGGGTAGATGTTCTAGCCTACACCTCCGCCCCCTTACGGTTGGCTACAGCTATATTTCAGAGATTATTTGGCCTTTCCAAGCGTTCCTTCATCGTTACTAGGTTTAACCATGCTACAGTCCCTCCACTACACCATTGAGTTGATTCGCGATGAGGCTCGCCAGCTGGTACAGAAGGGTACCGTCGATCGTCATCAGCCCATTTACACCCTGTGTCGCCACATTCCGGCTCGGGAATGGATTTATGTAGAATCACAGCTGGAGTTATCAGGGTTTTTGCTGCGTGACCGGATCGCGGATTTGATGGGTCGAGAAGATTGGGATAACGACTAAGGTCTGTTTTTCCCAAGTCGGTTGACGGTGCGCAGGATTTGCCCGGCTAGCATGGCGGCACCAAAACCGTTATCAATGTTGACGACGCCAATCCCTGTGGCACAGGAGTTGAGCATGGTTAGGAGGGCGGCCAAGCCTTGAAAACTGGCCCCGTAACCTATGCTGGTGGGCACTGCAATGATGGGGCCACCCACCAATCCAGCTACCACGCTGGGTAAGGCCCCCTCCATGCCGGCTACAACGATCAGGACATCCATCTGTCCTAGTAGCTGTTGGTGGTGCAATACCCGGTGTAACCCCGCTACCCCCACATCCCAAAGGCGCTCGACATGAAAACCTGATAACTCCGCCGTTACGGCCGCCTCTGCCGCCACCGGCAGGTCGGCGGTGCCCGCCGTCAGCACGCCAATGGTGCCGGGCTGGTGGGGGGTAAGATTGAGGGGGACCAGGGCACAGATCCGGGCAGGGCTGTAGTACATAGCCATGGGTAGATCCTGGCGAATCTGCTCATAAACTGCCGGCTCAATCCGGGTGGCCATCACCACCGGATGGTGCTGATGCAAACTCCGCATAATTTCGACAATTTGGCCCGGGGTTTTACCCGGTCCCCAAATCACCTCTGGAAAGCCCGTGCGCAAAGCCCGGTGGTGGTCCACCTTAGCAAATTCCTGAATTGGTTCAAACTCAAGGTATTTCAGCTGCTCGAAAGCTTGCTCGGGAGCTAGGTGCCCCTGGGCGACAGCATTTAGGAGGGCGCGGAGAGCGGCGGGCTGGGTCACGGCGCTGGTAGTTGTAGAGTCTAGTGCGGATGCCGACTTAGGCGCCCTATGGTCAGCTTAGGGCGCCTAAGTCGGGACGGCTATAGTATAGCCTTGGCTAGAACCCTGGGACAGGGGTAACCACTCAGTTTGAACTCTAGTAACTGACCCCCTACCTGCTACCACCCTAGGAAGTGGAATGGGGCAAATAACTCCTAGGCCTCGTTGTAAGCCTCCATGCCAGCGCAGGAGCAGACCAGGTGGCGATCGCCGTAGGCCTGGTCAATGCGATTCACCGCTGGCCAGAACTTGTGCTGACGGGTAAAGGGAGTGGGAAAGACTGCGGTTTGACGATCGTAGGGCCGTTGCCAATCTGACACCAGATCCACCGTGGTATGGGGGGCCTGGGTCAGGAGGTTAACCTGGGAATCCGCAGCTCCCGTTTCAATGGCCCGAATTTCCTCTCGAATTGCGATCATGGCCTGGCAGAATCGATCCAACTCGGCCAGGGACTCACTTTCCGTGGGCTCCACCATCAGGGTGCCAGCCACTGGCCAGGACATGGTGGGGGGATGGAAGCCATAATCAATCAGACGCTTGGCAATATCTTCGACCCCCACGTTAGCGGATTGTTTAAAGGGTCGGACATCCACAATGCATTCGTGAGCCACCCGGCCATTCTGACCGGTATACAGAATGTCGTAGTGGCCCTCCAGCCGTTTCGCAATGTAGTTGGCGTTGAGAATGGCGACCTCGGTGGCCCGTTTTAGCCCATCGCCCCCCATCATGGCGATGTACATCCAGGAAATTGGCAGGATGCTGGCACTGCCCCAGGGGGCTGCACTGACCGCCCCGATCGCCTGATTGCCGCCGACCCCAGCCACCAGGCTATGGCCTGGCAGGTAGGGCACCAGGTGGGCTTTGACTCCGATCGGGCCCACCCCAGGACCACCCCCACCGTGGGGAATACAGAAGGTCTTGTGGAGGTTGAGGTGGCAAACATCGGCGCCAAAGTCAGCGGGGCGGCATAGCCCCACCTGGGCGTTCATATTGGCCCCATCCATGTAGACCTGGCCACCATAGCGGTGCACGATATCGCAGAGGGTGATGATTTCCGTCTCAAACACCCCATGGGTGGAGGGGTAGGTGACCATCAGGGCGGCCAGGTTAGCCTGGTGCTGTTCGGCCTTAGCCTGGAGATCCACAAGGTCGATGTTGCCTTCACCATCGCAGGCCACCGCCACCACCGTCATACCAGCCATAACGGCGCTGGCGGGATTGGTACCATGGGCGGATTGGGGAATCAGGCAGACGGTGCGGTGAGCCTCTCCCCGTTGCCGGTGGTATTCTCGAATCACCAGTAGGCCGGCGTATTCTCCCTGAGCGCCGGCATTGGGCTGCAGGGAAATACCGGCAAAACCCGTCACCTCCGCCAGCCAGGCTTCCAGGTCATTAAACAATTGGCGGTAACCCTGGGTCTGGCTAGCTGGGGCAAAGGGATGGATTTGCCCAAACTCCGGCCAGGTCACCGGTACCATTTCCGCTGTAGCATTCAACTTCATGGTGCAGGATCCCAGGGGAATCATGGCGGTGGCCAGGGACAGATCCTTACTCTGGAGGCGGGTTATATAGCGCAGCATCTCCGTTTCCGAGTGGTAGCGGTTAAACACCCCGTGGGTGAGGTATGGGGAGGTGCGCTTCAGATCAGCTGGCAGGGCATCCTCCACCGCCGGATCCTGCAGGAGAAAGGCCAAACCCTGAGGGGCGTCAGCTCCGCCAAAAACCCTCCATAGGTCAATTACGTCCTCAGAGGTGGTGGCCTCATCCAGGGCTATGCCCAGGTGGGTGGGACTAAACTGCCGTAGATTGATGCAATGGGCAGCGGCTCGCTCTAAAATGGCCAGGGTTTGATCGCCGGTGTCGATCCGCAGGGTATCGAAGTAGGGGGCATCTCCCAGGGTAAACCCAAGCTGGATAAGGCCCTGGCCGAGAATCACCGTCAGTTGGTGAATACGTTGGGCAATCTGGCGTAGCCCCTGGGGGCCATGGTAAACCGCATACATGCTGGCCATAATCGCCAACAACACCTGGGCGGTACAAATGTTACTGGTGGCGGTATCGCGGCGGATATGCTGTTCCCGGGTTTGCAGGGTGAGGCGGAGGGCGGGGTTACCCTGGGCATCCTTGGAGAGGCCAACTAATCGACCCGGTAGTTTGCGGGCATAGCTCTGGCGGGTGGCAAAGAAGGCGGCATGGGGGCCACCAAAGCCTAGGGGCACCCCAAAGCGCTGGCTATTCCCCACCACAATGTCTGCCCCAAATTCCCCCGGGGGTCGGAGTAGGGTGAGGCTGAGCAGGTCAGCCGCTACAATCACCAGGGCGCCAGCGGCATGGGCCTGGCTGACGAGCGAGTCGTAGTCATAGAGGGCGCCATCGGTGGCAGGGTACTGCAGCAACAGGCCAAACACCGGGGCGGTAAGACTCAGATCCCGGTGATCCCCCACCACCACCTCGATCCCCAGGGGTTGGGCCCGGGTTTGCACCACCTCAAGGGTTTGGGGATGGCAGTCGGCAGCGACCCAAAAGGTTTTGCAGGATTTCTGCTGACGGGCGTTGAAGGCCAGGGTCATGGCCTCCGCCGCCGCTGTCCCCTCGTCTAGGAGGGAGGCATTGGCAATCTCCATGCCGGTGAGGTCGGTGATCAGGGTCTGAAAATTGAGTAGGGCCTCCAGACGACCCTGGGCAATTTCGGGTTGGTAAGGGGTGTATTGGGTATACCAACCGGGGTTTTCCAGGATGTTGCGCTGGATCACCAGGGGGGTTAGGGTGTTGGCATAGCCGAGCCCGATAAAGGAGCGCCACACCTGGTTGCGATCGGCAATTTGACGTAGCCTGGCCAGGGCAGCGGCTTCACCCAACCCCTGAGGCAGCCGCAAATCCTGCTGGATACGAATGCTAGCTGGCACGGTGGCCGCTATTAAGGCCTCCAGGGAGGGATAACCCAAAGCCTCTAGCATGGCCTCAATCTCAGTGTTGGTGGGGCCTAAATGCCGACCAACAAAGGGGCTAAAGCCCTGCTCTGTGACCTGCTGCTGAGGGGTAGGGCTGCTGAGGGCGGACGGAGCTAGATCGGGTAAGGATGCGGAGGCGATAGTGGTGGGCTCGGAGAAGGGCGGGGTCATAGCCATTTGCCAGAAACGTCAAAATAATTCGTTAGGGATAGATATCACATCTAACTTCATATTTTGAAAGGAAACTTACAAATTGGCTACCGTAATATCTCCATTTACACAGAGACTAAACATTAAGTTCCGTGGAAGATGGGGGAGGCGAGCTAAGCTAACTACCCCGCCTTAGCTTTAACCAATCAACTCCCTCCTAGGTGTTTTGGCCAAAACCATATCGGGGATGCCCTTCCCAAAGATTTCCTCCGGCCTATCCCTGGACCTGGTCCTTATATTCCTCCGCGGACATGGCGTCCTCCAGATCCTCCAGGTTTTCCACCTGCACCTTAATCAACCAGCCATCACCGTAGGGATCATCGCCAATTTGCTCTGGGGTCTCCACCAGGGCGTCGTTGCGTTCCACCACGGCGCCAGTAACTGGGGACTTGAGGCTCTCCACCGCCTTCACCGATTCGATATTGCCAAAAGCTTCCCCCTTTTCTACACTATCACCCACCTCGGGCAGTTCCAGGAAGACAATTTCCCCCAGTTGATCGATCGCAAAGGCGGTAATTCCCACGGTGACCTGTCCTTCATCCTCATCAATACGGGCGTACTCATGGGTATCTAGATACTTTAGGTTTTCGGGGTACTCAAAGGCCATAATCTCGTTTCTTCCCTAGTTCAGATGTATTTTGTGGTTAGGGCGCTAGACCCTTATATGGAGGCTGGAAATATCGCTTTGGCGAGAAGGCCTAGAACAGGATGGATAGGAGACCTCAAAGGGCAAAGCCTGAGTAGGTCTAGGTCTTCTGATCTCACCTCGTTCAGCTGGGGACTTCGGTGTGAGCTCAGCTGAACCGCGCTCACACCGAAGTCCCCAGGACTCCAGCCATAACTCAATTCAGTGCCAGTTTGCCACGATCCGACAAAGTTGGCACAGTCTTTATAGATTTTCTTGGTTAGTAAGAGGGGCAGCCAGGCTGGCTAGAAAAGGTAGGAGTCACGGCCCCCTAGGCTGGAGTACGGCGGTAGAAGGGGCGTTTCACCACCTGGGCGGGGCGGTTCTGGCCCCGGATAGCCACCTCCAGGTTTTGGCCTGGCTGAGCCAGGGTGGCGGGAACGTAGGCCAGGGCAATGGGAACTTTAAGGCTAGGGGAGAGGGTGCCACTGGTGACTACCCCCACGGCTTCCCCCTGGTGGATCACCGGGTAATCGTGGCGGGCAATGTGGCGATCGGCCATGGTTAGTCCCACCAGGCGGCGTTGGGGACCCTGCTGTTTTTGCCGTTCCAACGCCGATCTGCCAACAAACTCTCCCTTCTCCTCCAGGTGAACCACCCAACCTAACCCCGCTTCCCAGGGAGTAGTGGTGGCGTCGATGTCTTGCCCGTAGAGGGCCATGGCCGCCTCTAGCCGTAGGGTATCGCGGGCACCCAAGCCACAGGGGGTGGCCCCAGCTTCTAGCAAGGCATCCCAAAGGGCGATACCGGTGGGGGCATCGGTCATGATCTCAAATCCGTCTTCCCCAGTGTAGCCAGTCCTGGCTAGGAAGGCGGGAGACTCCAACAGGGTACTCTCTAGATGGCCAAACCGAGCTACCTGGGAAAGATCAGCCGGGGTTAGGCACTGGAGCAAACCGGTAGCCAGGGGACCTTGCAAGGAAAGGAGGGCCTGATCACGGAAACCATCCTCCAACTCCAGCCCCTGGCCCTGCAGGTGATCGACCAACCAGGCCTTATCCGTATCGGTGGTGGCAGCGTTGACAATCATCATCCACCGGTCCTCACCCGTGGGCCCAAGGTCCTGACGATAGAGGATTAGATCGTCAATAATGCCGCCCTCAGGGTTAAGTAGCAGGGTGTACTGGGCCTGACCCGGTTGCAGCCGTTCCAGGTTAGAGGGCACCAGGGACTGTAGGGCGGCGATCACCCCCGCCCCTCGCAACCCAAATTTACCCATGTGGGAAATATCAAAGAGACCGGCTTGGGTCCGCACCGCCTCGTGTTCAGTGCCGATCCCCTTAAACTGGACGGGCATTTGCCAACCAGCGAACTCAGTCATCCGTCCCTGTAGGGCTAGACAGCGGGGATAAAAGGGGGTTTGCCGCAAACTCATAGAGCTACCATCTTAATAATTTTTAATCCATAGCTAGCCCTTCCAGTGTACCCCTAGTCGGCTGGAGGGCGCTGAAAGCGCCTGGGCGGATTCCAATGACAAGAATTCGGGGCAACTGCCAAGATCACCAAGGTCTACGGTTATACTCAAGCCAGCGTGGATATTGCTCCTCATGCACTACCTGGCTAGAGTACAGAAAAAAGCTTTCTTAGGCGGCGCTGAGCTAACCCTACTGGCGGTGCAAAATAGTGACACCGTCTGGGAGCGATTAGCCAAGCAGCGCCTGGTTGAAACCCCTCGCCTATTGGCCTTCCCCGAGGGTAGCTTGGTGTTGGTGGAGGTGGATGGGGCAAATCAGGTGGTGGCAGTCGAAGATGCCATCCCCTGGGTACTCACCCTAGTAGAGCAGTACCTGGCCTACGGCATTACCCCAGCTGCCCTGGAACAGGAAATTCAGCGGGCCGAACGCTGGCGCCAATCTCTCACCCTGAAAAGCCAGGAAGTGGATCGGCGGGCCCTAGAAACAGCGGCCCGCCGGGACGAAATTCAAGAACTGGAACGTAGCCTGAAACAGGAACGGGAAGAATTGGAGCGTCGCTGGCAAGACTTTCCCAAGCCTGACAATCCTGACCACCTGTCGTAGCGCATTTCTATGAGCTAGGGCTGGAAGTGAACCCGACTATTGCTAATACCTGCATCACGGTAGAAATTATTCCAGCGATTAGCCAAATCCCGATCGACGAAGGGACCAATAGCAAGGTGGGGACCTCGAGGACTGGTGCGCTGCTGAACCCGGTCTGCTGGAGTGCCGAGTTGTACTACCTGGGCACTGAGCTGAGGGAGACTAGCCTGGCTGGTAGGAATCACCACGTAGTAGGGAGCACTAGAGGCACCAGTGGGGGGAACTACCGCCGTGGTACTAGGCGGCGGTACATTTACCGGATAGGTGCTGGGACTGGTGGGCGATGCGTAGCTAAGTTGTTGGCCAAACTCCACCTGGGTCGGAGGAGCTGTCTGGGTGGGGGGCGGCAAGGCTGGTAGGGTGGTCGCACCAGCAGTGGTGGTACCCACCGCCGGTAGGGGTGGCAGTTCCCCTGTGCTGGCGTAGACATTGACAGGCAGCTGGGCGTAGCTGGGCTGGGCCGACGCTGTCGTGATCATCTCCGCCATTACCCCCTGGGCCGCCAAGTCCACCACCCGTTGTTGAGCATTGCCGGCGAGGTTAAATCGACCAGCTTGAATCACCGACCGGCCCTCAATGGTGGTGCGAAAGGCAGTGGGTTCAATTAATCGAACCTGGTTGAGCAAGAGATCGCTGCTACCATTCACTAGCACTACGAACTGTTGCGCACTGGTGGGTGGGATCGCCAAGCTACTGGTAGAAGCAGGAATGGCGCCCGCTGGGACGGCGGGCACCAGTTCGTAGTCTTGGGCTAGCGCCGGACCACCTAACCCAGCAGTCAGGCTTAAGGCAGCTACAAGCCTGGCGATAGTTTTGATGCTGCGGGGAGATCGCCCCATCCGCCGAAAAGAGTAACCTTGCATGTCCGTACCACTCCTAAACCTATAGTCATTAACGTCGCATCCTGGCCAAGACGGCCGATTCAGTCAGCTTGGGCCTGGGCCCAGCCCCTCCGGGCCACTTGCCCAGGGTAGCTGACCATCTTAGATCATGTGGATGTTAGCGCAGGTTTCTGACTTTGCATCACCCTTCTCCTGGCAATCCCGCCATCCTGGCCAGGTGAAACAATCCGGTGACCCTACCGTAGTTGAGCACTAGGATAGGGTCTCCCTATTGAAGTGGTAAATCAAAAATCTACCCCTCGCTTTAGGTCGATGCCCTTCTCGGCGTAGTGCTTGTGGTTAAACACCTCGGAGTGGGCGCTGGCTAGCTCAAAGTAGGCGGGGGGATGGTTACACCGACCGGTAATAATTACCTCCGTATCCCGGGGTTTACGCAGCAGGGCCTGGACAATCGGCTCCTCCGGCAGCAACTCCAGGTCAACGGTAGGGTTGAGTTCATCGAGAATAATGGTTTTATAAAGACCAGAGGCAATCGCCGTACGGGCGATTTCCCAGCCGCGCTCCGCCTCCACGTAGTCAATCTCCTGCTGTTGCCCCCGCCAGACAATGGCATCCCGGCCGCAGCGTTGATGATCCACCAGGTTAGGGTAGCTCCTGCGTAGGGCAGCAATGGCGGCGTCCTCGGTGTAGCCGTTGCCCCCCTTCAGCCACTGGATAATCAGCACCCGGTGGGATAGGTCTTGACTGATGCCCCGGCCGATGGCCTGTAGGGCCTTACCCAGGGCGCTGGTGGACTTACCCTTGCCCGCCCCGGTATAGATTTCAATACCCTCCAGCCCGGGAATGGTATTGGCATGGAGCTGGGGTTTCATTTCCGAATGCAGGTCGGCAATGTGCAGCAGGGCCTGGGGCGCCCCTCGTCCCGTGGCAATGATTTCCAGGTGATCGGGTTTTTGGGCTAGGGTTTTGACCACCTCCTCCATCGGCAAGAGGCCCAGATCCAGTACCGGGTTGATTTCATCCAACACCACCACGGAGTAGAGCCCCGAGGCGATCGCCCCCTTGGCTACATCCCACCCTCGCTGGGCCTCTTGCTTGTCAAATTTGGTTATGGCCTCCGGGCCAAAAAACTCCGCCCGACCGGTGCGCACCTGGTCAATCAGGTGGGGAAAGCCCCGCTGTAGGGCTTCAATGGCGGCATCTTCGTCGTAGGTGCGACCTGGCCCCTTTAAAAATCGAAGCAACAGTACCCGACTCTCTAGAAAGTTTTGAATCCCCAAACCAATGGAGCGCAACACCACCCCCAGGGCCACCTGGGACTTGCCCTTACCCTCCCCATCGTAGACGTGGATCTGCCCCGTCAGCCGCTCGTTAGTTTGTTGCGCCGTACGAATGCCAATGCCGGTTCTCACCATAGCGGATTACCCTAGTCAGTCTCTCCAGCCAGGAGCACGGGATGGCTGGCCAACTTTATAATCTTATCCAACCCCGGCCTGTCGGTGTGCCTAATTCCGACCCTAGCAGTATGCTTAAAGCCACTCGGCATTGATTAGTCTATGTTTCTGACCGACCTGCTCGCTGACCTGGGGCTGATGCCGCTACGGGCCGTTGCTTTTCAGACTATGCTGCTGATGCTGGCGACCAGTCTGGAGGCCATGGTGCTGCGTCAGCGCCTGCGCCTTGGCTATCAAACCAGCATCCGGTACTCGGCTACCATTAATCTGTTGGCCACTACTCTGGGCTGGCTCAGTTTCCTGGCCTTGGAACGACTGTTACCGGCGGAGCTGCGCCAACAGGTAATCAGCTACATCCTATTTAATCGTTTCTATCCTAACGGTTGGACTGAGAGGTTACCAGTGCTGGTGGTGGTGGCTGCAATTGGGGCCTTTTTCCTCACCTACTGGGTGAAGCTCCAGGGTTTAAAGGGGTTAATGGTTCTGCTCGGATTGCAGCCTAGCCCCGCCACGGCCAGCGGTGATCGGCAGGGGCGTTATCGAGCCGCTCGTAACCAAACTGCCTCTAGCCAACCCTCCCTTACCTTGGCGATATTACACGCCAACGCCTTAAGTTTTACGGCCATACTGCTAGTTTTGCTGATCCGCTTAGTTGCCTGAGAAGACCCATGATCAAGTGGTTACGCCAGACCCTTGCCGAGATTTATACCTTGCTACTACCACCCCAGTATTTCTCCTGGCAGATGGTGCTTTACCTGAGTGTTTTTTCCTGGGGTATGTCCCTGCTGGGACGCCTGCTGGGAGCCAGTACCTTCACCGTGGGGCTGCTGGCCTCAGGGGGTTGGATCTTTCTGGCCCTGGGGCTGGGCTGGGGCATCGAGGCCAACCAGATTAAACCCTTTGGGCTCAACCTGGCCCCTTGGGTGGCGGGGGGTGTGCTATGTATGTTTGTGTTTGGCACCTGGGGAGGGCGTTGGCTCGAGCCAGCCCTGGTCAGCTGGCCCCTGGTCTCCTTTGGAGTAGCAGCGGTGCCCCACCTGATCAGTTGGGACCTGAACTGGAAAACCCCCAGCCCACCGGTGCGTCAACAGCTGGTGCTGTTATTCCTCCTCAGCCTGTTATTCAGTACCTGGTTGCAGTTTTACTTCCGCCTACAGGCCTGGGTGGAAGCCTATCCTAGCCTGGTAGCCGATCGCCTGGACCAGAGTAACTTTGTCTATCGCATTCCAGGCCAGGAGGTACCCCTATCGGCTGGGGTAGCCCACTTGACCCAGGCGGAGGCCCTGATCGAGTCCCAGTTGGAGGGTCAACCCTGGCCCTCGGTGGAACGGTGGTTACTCAATAAGGAAGGACAGCGACAGGCGTTACAAACCCAGCTGCGAAACCGTCCCTCCCCCTCCCCTGAAGATCGGCTGTGGGATCTGGATCTAGAGGTTAGCAATGAAGCCAATGGTTACCGGCTAGACCTCTGGGCAGTGTGGACTGGACCGGCGGCCACCGAGGCCAGCTACTATCTGGAGAAGTCGTGCCAACTGCGACCCATCTCTCAGTCTGCGGGCTCCGGGCTGGCTGATCAGGCGGTAGCCGCTATGCCCCCTACCCTTTGGGCCAAATTCACCTGTAATCTGGAAACCCCCCGTCGTCCTGGCCATCCCAGAGCTGCCGCCCATGCCAGTCCCTAGTCCCATTCCCCAACCCCTGGGGGCGATCGCCAGCAATGTCTATCGCCAGGTGATGCGCGATCGCCTACTTTACCTGGTGGCTCTGTTTACCGTGATGTTGGTCGCCGCCGGCCTGCTCCTACCGGAGGTGGCGGCCGGTGCCGCAGATAAGCTACTGCTGGACCTGGGGCTAGCCGCCATCCATGGCTTTAGTGCCCTGGCGGCGATCCTGGTGGGGGCTAACTTGATTAATCAGGAGGTGGATCGGCGCACCATTCTGGTGTTGTTGGCCAAACCGGTGAGTCCCGCGGAATTTGTGGTGGGTAAGCACCTGGGCCTGGCGGCGGTGCTGACGGTGCTGGTGGTGGCTTTGGGCTTGGTATTCCTGGCGTTGATGGCACTTCAGAGTATTCCCATGCCCCTAGTCAGCTTGCTGTGGGCGCTGGGGTTGACGGTGGTGGAAGCGGTGATGTTGGGGGCGATCGCTTTGTTTTTCGGGTCCTTCACCAGTACCCTCCTGGCCACCCTTCTGAGCCTGGCCACCTACCTGATGGGACACCTTAGCGCTAATTTGGTCAGCCTGACTACCCTCGGTGATAACCCAGGCCTGACTCGGGTTGCCCACGCTCTGTATCTAGTTTTACCGGACCTGGAGCGGTTTAACCTGCGCAACCAGGCAGTTTACGGCACCGCCCTGCTGCCCTCCCTCCCCACCCTGACCGGTCATCTGGTCTACGGGGTGGTTTACATCGCCCTCCTGCTCAGCCTGGCTAGCCTGGCCCTTCGCCGCCGTCCCCTCTAGTCCGGGCTTTAACCCAGCACCGGTGCCGCCAGCCCTAGCTGGGCCTGGTGCCCATCTATCCACTGCCGCAGCAGAGCATTAATCTGATCGGGCGCCTCATCCTGGGGGCAGTGGCCCACCCCCGGCAGGGTGATAAACCGTTCCACGGCGGCAAACTCCCCCAGCTGCCGGCCCAAGCCGATCGGCTCCCAGGGGTCGGACTCCCCCCAGATGATCAACACCGGCGCCTCTACCTGGGGCAAGAGATCCTCCGCCAGGGGCCCCTGGGAGTAGCGCAGAAAGGTGGTGAACACCGCCGCCGCCCCCGGATCCTGGGCGGGAGCCAACAGCAGGTTGATCAGTTCATCGGTAACCGCCTCGGGGTTGACGTAGGCTTGCCGGAGAATGGACCGCAGGGTGGCGGGCCGGGCCACCAGGGAAAAGAAGCTGCGGCTAATCAAAGGGTTGGTGAGGAGGGTTTGGATCAGGGGCACCCCTAAGCGTTCATGCCAGGCCAGGGTGGCCTGCTTCCGTTCATGGAACTGTCGCAGGGAACAGTTCAACAGGGCCAGGCCCGGCACCAGAGCAGGGGCCTGCACCGCCATCTGCAGTGCCACCACACAACCAATGGAGTTGCCCACCAAAAAGGCTGGCCCAGCCACCACCTCCTGACAAAAATCCAAGAGTTGTTGACTCCAGGTCTCAAAGCCGTAGGGCATCTGATCGGCGGTCAGGACGGGCCCGGGGGCAGGCTTAGCGGAAAACCCAAAACCAATTAGATCTAGAGCAAAGACTCGATAGTATTGGCCCAGCACCGGCAGGTTTTTGCGCCAGTGATCACTGTGGGCGCCAAACCCATGGATCAACACCACATTTGCCCCCTCCTCCCCCGCCTGTTGATAACGGATAGGGAAGCCCCGCCAAAGCCACTGATGGGTGTGTACCTGAGACCGATTCATAGACCCTCTGGAGGGATAGGAAAAAACTATCCTATGCTTGAGTTTACCCTGATCCAATGTCTCCCTAGGCTGAACTAGCCCTTACCCTCCCCCCTAGCCCAGGTAAGCCTGACGAATCTGCTCATCCTGCACCAGGTCAGCGACAGCACCAGCAGGATCCTTACCTCCAGATCCCGCAACTGTCGGATTACAGCAAAGATTTCTCGAACGATTTACGGGGCTAGGTCCAGACTGGGTTCGTCCAGCACCAGCACCCTGACTGGCGCGGCCACGGGGTCAGCCCCAAAGGCCTGCTGGAACAGGGTTGGCCCCACAATCTCCACCACCATGCTCTGGTTGAAGTGACCCGGTAGGGCGTAGGAGTTTCTGGTCTAGGACAGGACTGTGGCGCTGGCCTCAATCCTGTGGATAACACAGGCCCCACCGGTGCCGTAATTCATCCATCAGGGTCAGTAGCTGTAGGGATTCCTGCAGGGGCATGATTGAGCTTTCCACTCGGCCCTGACGCAGGCAAGTCATTACCTCCGCGGCTTCATAATTCAAGCCATTGCCCACTACGGGCTGCCACTGATTTTGTCCCTTATCCCTGAGTTTCTGTACCAGTTGCTGAGCCAGGTGACTTTGTTTGATCCAGCTACTGAGCTGATGTTTGAGCCCGGAGGTTGGGGTATGGGGGCGGCTGGTGACCACCACCGGATCAGGGGATAGGGGGGTCAGGGTAATCTGGTCAGGACGGCAAAAGGGGGGATGGATGACAATTTTGCCGGTGGTGCCGGTGATGGTGGCGGTGTTGCTGGTATAAGCCCGTAGAGAGGCGAATAGCTGGGCGATCGCCCCACCGGGATAGGAAAGGACCAGACCACACTGCTCATCCACACCGGTGGAACCCAGGTGGCCCTGTCCGGTCACCGTCTCGGGATAGCCCAGGAGATAAAAGGCCAGGGAAAGGGGATAACTACCGCGATCCAGCAAGGCCCCACCCCCCAACTGGAGATTAAAAAACCGATTTTCGGGTTCAAACTCGGTCGGATAACCAAACTCGGCGGTTAAGGACAACACCTCGCCGATCGCTCCCTGATCAATCAGATGCTTAACCAGTTGGATCAGCGGCTTAAACCGCATCCACATGGCTTCCATGCA
>JBEIUS010000066.1:0-16225 GCA_040374235.1 Leptolyngbya sp.
AGCCTAGGTTGCCTAACGGGAGCATAGGCTTTTCAGGCAGGGCTATTGAGAATCTTCTCAATAGCTAGGGTCAAGATGCGGTCAAGGTTTTCATAATGAGAATTGCTGGTCAAGCGTTGGGGGAGGAAGGGGAGGCATCAACCCATGCCTAAACCCGCTAAAGTCTTGGAAGGTACTTCGTTATCGCCACCTTCGCCATGCCTTCTATCATCCCTGTCCTGTTGCCGGTCCAACCCTACGACATTGTGATTACCCCAGGCGGGGTAGGGGAGGTAGGGGCCTGGCTAGGGCAGGGAGATCGCCCCCTGGTCAAGCCTGGCCAATCCTTGCTGGTGGTATCCAACCCAGCCATCTTTAAGCACTACGGTCAGCCCCTGGTGAACTCCCTTACCTATCAGGGCTACCGGGTCGACACCCAGTTGCTGCCGGCGGGGGAACGCTACAAAACCCTCAGGTCCGTGCAGAAACTCTACGATGCTGCCTACCGGAATCATCTAGAACGGCAATCCGCCATGGTGGCCCTAGGGGGAGGGGTGATTGGCGATATGACCGGATTTGCCGCCGCCACCTGGTTGCGGGGTCTGGGGGTGGTTCAGGTGCCCACCTCGTTGCTGGCCATGGTGGATGCGGCCATTGGCGGTAAAACCGGTGTCAACCACCCCCAGGGGAAAAACTTGATTGGAGCGTTCCACCAACCCCGCCTGGTGATGATTGATCCACTGGTGCTGCGCACCCTACCACCGCGGGAGTGGCGGGCGGGCCTGGCGGAGGTGATTAAGTACGGTGTGGTTTGGGACCGGCCCCTATTTGAAGCCCTGGAAGCTTCTCCCCACCTGAGCAGCTATGGTGACCTGGGGGATGGGCAATTGTTGGAAATCCTCACCCATTCCTGTCAGGCTAAGGCTGAGGTGGTCTGCCAGGATGAAAAGGAAGGAGGGTTGCGGGCCATTCTCAACTATGGCCATACCATTGGTCATGGGGTGGAGAGCCTGATGCACTACCGGGGAATTAACCATGGCGAGGCGGTGGCGATCGGCATGGTGGCGGCGGGCCGGATGGCAGTCAATCTGGGTCTATGGGATGGGGTCTCGGCCCAGAGACAAACGGATCTCCTGCGGAAGGCCAACCTGCCCACCCAGCTTCCCCAGGGTATCGCGATAGAGGACCTGATTCTTTCCCTCCGCCACGACAAGAAGGTGAAATCTGGCCGGATAAATTTCATTTTGCCCGAGGGGATCGGTCAGGTCCGGATTAGTGATCAGGTGGACGATGCCCTGGTGCGGTCCGTACTCACGGCCATGGCCTAAGCCCTACTCCCGGAACCAGAATCTAGAGATAGCGGAAACCCTTAACACCCTGGTAGCTGGTCATACGGGCCAGGCGTCTAGTGAATTCACCCACCGAGGGATTTCCCTCCGGATGGATAACTCCAGCTGCCTGTTGCCACAGAGGTTGGGGGGCGGGGCGGATATCATATTGTTCTCGCTGATGGCTGACATTGTCCAGAGTGCAGCGCCTTACGTGGTACCAGGTGGTTTCCTGACATTGGGGGCACCAAAAGGCTTCTAGCCATTCCCCAGCGATCGGTACGGCGGTGTGGGTTTGAATCACCGTAAGGGCAAGCCGACGGCCCATGCCCCGTTCCTGTAATTGTTCGGCCCGATCAGCGTAGAGTTGATATTTACGACTGGCGCTTTCTAAATAGCAGCCATGGCTAGGGCAGTAGATGGCTCGGCGCTTAGAACGGTTACGGTTGCGATCGCGTCGTTGGTTCATGATCAATAAATAAAGTACAACTTTAGAGACACCTACAGATAAACTCGTCGACAATGGCCAGAGCTTAAAAGCGAGACACTAGCCCAACTGCCTAGCTAAGTTAGGAACTGATTTTGAGTGGTGATTTCTACCCGGTCACTGAACATAAGTACAAAATTAGAGGAAGAGACCTATCAAGGTAATTAGGCTGTTTCAACAAAAATTGTAGTTAATTACGAGTGAAGACTACCAAGCTTAAAGTACTCTCCAATGTCAAGACAGAAAAAGAATGACAGGTCTCAGATCCTCAAATGTTAGGTTCGGTAAATGTTTTAAGTCGATAGATGCTTTAGAGGATATTTACCCATCAATAACTGATTGACTAATCACTAGAACTCTCAGCCAAACCCATCATCGTCAAGAAGGTAGTACATTAGCCTGTACGTTCCGTCGCAGTTAACTCTGGAACTAGGCTTACCATTTTAGATTATTACTTAAGTATTTATTTAAAAGTGTCTGGTTGTCTAAAAGGGTGACACCCTTCTTGACTTTTTGTCAACTATATGAAGCTAGGACTCGATTCCGTCAAAAGTCCTGACATAGCCTCCAACCCCTTGAAGGTGGTTAAGGCGATAATCTGCTTGACTGGCCAAGCTCCCTAAACCATGTCCAAATGGACTTAGTCTAATTCGATAAAACGGCTCAGTAATAAATAGGTTGTACCCTCAAGGAGGCGCTAACGGCTATCCTGTCCCTAAGTGTACATGGCCTTAGCCACCTGTAGGAAGGGGAAGCGAGCCAGACCACTTCTCCCATAGTAGGTTTGATCGATAAATCGTGCCCTAAGTGCGCTGGTCGAAGCTACACGTTTAGGAAGTTCTCCGCAGCTTATCCCACCAATTTAACTTAGTCCTCGAACTTTTGCGTGGGTTAAACTGGACTGGAACAGCCAAGTCACTATAGGGCAAAATCCGCTGGTCTGGGGTAAAAACATTGACTTGATAAACCAGTTGATTATCCCAATCTAGAGCAGTTAGCCACCCACTCCGGGAATCGTAGGCCCCTGTATCAATGTTAGACCACCCTGGCCCCTCTACTAATTGTCCAGGGCTAACCTGGGAAAAGGTAAAGGTCATAGTGTGGCCCACAATAATTTGCTTGTCGGCAAAGTAGGGACTACGCATCTGGTGAAAAATACCCCGGGACCAGCAACACTCCTCCTTAGTTTGGGAGCCCACTCCCAAACTGGGATTAAGGCCAGCATGAACTAACCAAACATTGCCTAAATCAATATAGAGGGGTAGATTTTCAATCCACTCCAGATCAGCTCTTAGCAATTCAAAGGAGTTTTCGTAACTGGCGACAGTGCTATCACCGCCACTGTTTATCCATCGCTGCATGGCGGGTATATGAATGCCGTCATCCACAAAGGACTCGATCAACATCTGTTCGTGGTTACCCCGCACGCATCCACTGCCATGGCGCCGAACAAAGTCAACCACGGCAGCGCTTTGGGGCCCTCGGTCAATTAAGTCACCAAGGAAATAGACGGCATCCGTGGAGGTGGGTGTGATCAGGTCCCAAAGCCGCCTGAGGGCGTCGTAGTGACCGTGAATATCCCCAATAAAAAGCTGACGAGCCATGCCTGTACACGCTTGAGTAATAGATAACGGAACGAACTGCACCCCTACTGCTATGCCATCAGGTTACCCTTTTTACACTGTTAATGTAACTTAACCGTTGGCGTTTGAAGTTAAGTGTCTTTGAAAAGTTGGGTAAAGCTTTATCTGATTAAGAAAATTACATGAGACCGCGCAGTACCTTAGGCTTCTGCGGGCTAGGATCCACAGGTCTCTCCGTCTGTGGTAAATCTGAGGGGATAGTCAGGCTTCAGGGGAAAGCCCGGCGGTCCAGCGTGAAACCCATAGCCCACAACCAGGGTATAGGTCTGTAGTACTTGTCCAAATCGGCGGATTTCCAGGGTTTCTCTGGGCCCGGTATGGTCAAACATGGCCAAATGGGCTGGACAAATCGGATGCCAACTTTCCCCGAGCAATACCCCATCGCGGCCCTCCATGGCGGTACTTCGATACCAAAAATCAAATTGGTCGAGGCGGCCTGAGAGGGCAATCACCTCAGAACTATGAAGGCTATAGGCCAGGGCCCCCGCCGATCGGTAGTCGGTGGTGAGCAACAGGGGATGGTGGAGGCGGTCGGCGGTATCCCTAACCAGGGTGCTGATCTGGGGCCATCCGTAAAGGGCGGCACTGTCGCCATCGGCGCTGGTGAAACCAGCGGTGAGGGGGATGAGATTGTAGTGGCAGATCAGGCCGATCGCGGTGAACAGGCCCAGGCCCTGGGCGATTGCCAGGGGCCGCCATCGCCAGCCTAAACCAGCTGGGGTTGGCCCATAGAACTGGTCTGTCAGTAGGGGAAACAGCAGGGGATAGGCCAGAATGTTCCAGTAGTAGAGGGCTACCGATACCAGGGACAGTGCCATAAAGCCGCCGGTGGAGAGACCAAACAGCCACCAAGCCAGCCAGGGGTAAACCGAGGTGCGGCGCGGTGGGAAGGTGATGGTGGTAGGCAGAAGCGCCTGGCGAGCGATCGCCCAGGCCTGAATGGGGCCTAAAATCAGGGCGCAGAGGCTCAGAAATATTAGCGGTTGTAGCCAATTCAGAGAGTCGCTGGCGGCGGGGCTGGTGCGATCGCCGTAGAACCGCCAGGAAAGAAAGTCGTGCTGCCAATTCCATACCCCAATCGGGAATAGGACTAGGACCACCAAACCCAGGGCCAGGTAGAGGCGGGAATCGAAGTAGAGGTGCCGCAGCGATCGCTGACTGAGGAGGGTGGCAGCAAAGCTCAACCCCACCAGCAGAGCAGTGTACTTACACAGACCCGCCAGCCCTAGAAATAGGGCCGCCGCCATCAGATCCGTGGTCGCCCCAGACCGGTCGTTAGCATAAGCATCGGCAAAACGCACAAAATAAAAACTGCTCAGCAAGGTAAAGGCAATCAGCCAATGGTCATGCCAGGCCAGAGCCAGGAATAGAAAAAACAAGGGAGAGGCGGCTACCAATAACAGCACGAGCCAGTATCGATCCCTGGCCTGGGGGCCATAGAGATAGCTAGTGATGCGGTGAAGGGTAAGCACCACTAGGATGGTGCTGAGTAGATTGGGCAGACGGAGAACAAACTGAGATCGCCCCAGCAGTGCGGTTAGCAGACCTTGGCTCCAGGCCTGGAGGCCCGGATGATCGTAGTAGGACCAGTCCCAATGTTGACCCCAGAGCCAGTAGTAGGCCTCATCTGGGTTAGGGAAGGTCAGCCCCCAAAACAGCAAGCGTAAAACCAGAAACCCCAGCAAGGGCCAGCGGCCCCATCGCCATACCGACGATTGCCACAGCCCCCACCAGTGGTTGGCTGAATCCCTAGTAGACCCTGGCATAAATCTACCTACTTTTCTTCGCTCCTGATTTCTGAACTTGTCCCCTTAGTCTTCTAATCCACCTAGTCGGGCTCAACCCCCAACTCCCTCAGCTTAGCCGCCAGGCGATCAGTCGGCAATGTATTCTTATGGTATCGGTGTGGGCAGGGGGCAAAAGTCAGAAGAAGGTTAGAACAGTCTCTGCTGGCTATCGTGAGTTGATACCCCTGGTGGGGCTCCCCTATGATGGTAAGGGTTAGTCCCTATTTTCAGAGGTACCTAAGGTGATGATCATCCCTTTCCTGCCCAGATTGCTACCCCTGACCCTGCTCACCCTGGGCTTGGGAGCCTGTGGAGGTCTGCAACTCGGATCCCTGTCTTCCTCCCCATTCCATCAGGGCATGGACCACGCCCACAGTATGGATTTAGGGCCCGCCGACCCCACCTATGACCTACGCTTTTTAGATGCTATGGTGGTGCATCACCAGGGGGCGGTGACCATGGCGGAAACCGCACTGAAACACTCCCAGCGGCCAGAGATTCGCCAGCTGGCGGAGGGGATGCTAGCCAGCCAAACCCGGGAAATTGATCAAATGCAGGCCTGGCGGAGAGCCTGGTATCCGCAGGCCAGTGCCACCCCGATCATGTATCATGCGGAAATGGCCCACGATATGCCCATGACCGGGGAAATGGCCGCCGCCATGCGCATGGATGTGGATTTGGGCCCGGCGGATCAGGATTTTGATCGTCGTTTCCTTGACGCCATGGTGCCCCATCACCAGGGCGCCCTCACCATGGCCGCTGACCTGCAGGCTAAGACCCAGCGCCCTGAGCTCAAAGCCCTAGCGGCGGATATCATCGCCGTTCAAACCCGGGAAATTGACCAAATGCAGACCTGGCGCCAAGCCTGGTATGGCTCCTAGAGGTTAATACCCTACCCCCACCCCAGGGCGATAGAATGGGGCTGATGCGACTTCGTCTAACCATGGCCACCTACTACTACGTCCTAGCCAGTGAACGCTTCCTATTGGAAGAGGAACCCTTTGAAGAGGTGCTGAAGGAGCGCCGCCGCCACTACCAGGAGCAGGAAAAAACCCTTGATTTTTGGCTGGTGAAGGCACCGGCCTTTTTAGAGGCCCCGGAGCTGGCCCCGGTGAAGGCCGCCTGTCCCCAACCGGCAGTGGCGGTGGTGTCCACTAATAAAACCTTTATTACCTGGTTAAAGCTACGGCTAGAGTACGTGGCCACCGGTGAGTTTGAAGCCCCCTCCAGCACCATTGCCGACCCCCTGGCCTCCCTGGCTCCCCTGCCCGCCTAGTGAGAACCGTCGACACCGAGATCTGGGCAGGTCTACCTCCGTAGTGGATGACTGAGTTTTATCGACAACTTGACCAGAGGCAAGACAAGGCCCAGGCTCTCCCCCAGGCCATAGTGATCACCCTGCAGCGCTATCCCCACCCCAGCAGCTGAGCCGCCTTCACCCTGGTGGGGGCGGCCCTGTCTCAAACCCTGGCCTACCTGATGGCCAATCCCCACCCGGAGGAACTGGGTTTCGCCATGATCACCAGCAGGGACTCCGTGTTTGTCAAACTGACTCCATCACCGCCAGGGGCCTATCATGTCTCCCGGGGGTTTGCCGCCATGACCTCCGATCAGGAACTCTATGGGGTTTTGCGAATTTTAAAGCGAATTAGCCAGGTGGTGGGCAGGCCCTAGTACTGCTTTTCCTTCCCATACCCAGCTTCCCGAGTCTTTGTGAAGAGCTTTCAGGAGCACCCCCAAAGCCTGTTGCTGTCCGACTCTATTGCCCCGATTTTGCCGAGCTTACACCCCGATGGCCAGTTCGTCAGGGGGCCTACGAAGGCTTATCGGGTCCAATAGCCGGACCCGTGGAAAGCAATGACAAAAGCTCATCACTTTTTCTTTTTATTACTCTTTTTTTTATTATTTTTGGATAACCCAAATCCAGCTTTTCCTTCAGGAGATTTAGATTGTCCAGCAGAAGCAAAGTCACCCTTTCCAAATCGTGTCAGAGGTGTAGGTTGTGCTGGTCTGGTCGGCAAAGCAATCGAGGCTCTAGATTGGGGCAATTGCTGAATACGCTGGGTAACACGCTGAATAGCTTTTAGCAATTCCGGCAGTTCATGCTGGAGTTCTTCAGGGGTGAAATCTGATTCTGTGGCCAGCCCTAACTCTATTTGAACCCTGGCCCAGGTGCCACAAATGGTTTCATCCATAGGGCCTTCCCTATAGGCTTGCTCGATTACAGGAACCGCTTCTGTAGCTTTCAGTTTAAGTAAATTAGCAACTAAGCAGCCGTTCAAAGGCGCTGGCTGTTGACTATGGCAAGCAAGGGCGTCTGACAAATGCTGAACACATTCGTCTCGATAGGCAGGATGGGCTTTTGCAATTTCCTCTAGCCCTCTAGCAGCCGATGTTTTGGACCATTTGCCAGGTTCCTGACTGGTTAGATAGGCAGCTAATGGAGCAATACACTTTGGCCCGATCATGGCAAAGACTTTGGGTAGTTCTTCCAGAAACCACTCATTGGCCTCATCACCCAGCAGCTTGATCAGTGGTTCGATGGCAGAGTCCGCCTTCAGTTGGCCAAGAGCACGATAAGCATGGATATAGGCATAGATTTCTACTTCGTCTTCATCCAACTCTTGATCAGAAGCAAGGCGAACTAGTTCAGGGATATGCTCTGCTGTCAGCCCCAATTCATCAATATAATTAATCCATTGGTCTGGAGAGGTGACGCCAGGTCTACCGTAAGCGAGTAGTTGATCAATAGGAGGCTGGTAATCTTTGGCAGGCATAATTTTGGCTGAATTAATAGACTCCATATTTGTCTAGGGCATGCGTCTAGTCGCTGCAAAATGTTCATTACTAGAGCAATCTTGATCGCAGTGCCTGTAGCTTGGCCTCTAACATATCGTTTTTCATCTGCCTTTGTCGCAGGAACTCAACAAAATCTCGCATCTCTGCTAACCAATCTTCTGCCACAGCTTGTCCAAGAGTCGGCTCAAGCCAATTTCCCCTGAGCAGTACTTCTTTGACCGGGGGTTAGTGGATGCCGCCGCCGTAGAGGCCGTCAACCAAAGTCTGGCCCAATCCTAGGGCTGGGTCAGACCCTGGAGCATTGCCAGATTTACACCGCATAGTCTTAGACCTGGCTTTCCATCGCCATTTCCACCAGGGCGGGACTCTCTAGAGCCGGTAAGGGATTGGGGGGCAGGGCACTGGTAAACACCAACTCCTGCTCCCCCAGGTCAACGGTAAGGGTACTACCGGGGGGAAAGGGGGTCTCCAGGATCTGGGTGGCGATGGGGTTCTCTAGCAGGCGTTGGATAGCCCGCTTCAGGGGCCTTGCCCCGTACACCGGGTCATAGCCACTGTCGGCAATGAAGTCGATGGCACCATCGGAAATGGCCAGGTTAAGCTTCTGGTCTGCTAGGCGGCGCTCTACCCGGCGCACCTGCAGGGCCACGATCTGCCGTAGTTCGGCCTTGCGCAGGGAGTGGAACAAAATCAGATCGTCCACCCGATTGAGGAATTCTGGCCGAAACTGCTTTTGTAGGGCTTTCAATACCAGTTTCCGCATTTCTTCGTAGCGGCTATCATCACCCGCCAGCTCCAGGATATGGTCGCTGCCGATGTTGCTGGTCATGATCACCACGGTGTTACGAAAGTCGACCCGATGCCCCTGGGAGTCGGTGATACGGCCATCGTCCAGCACCTGAAGGAGGAGGTTAAAAACGTCAGGGTGGGCCTTTTCCACCTCGTCCAGCAGCACCACCGAGTAGGGGTGGCGGCGCACCGCCTCCGATAGTTGGCCGCCGTCCTCGTAACCGACGTAGCCCGGTGGGGCCCCCACCAGGCGGGAGACAGCATTTTTCTCCATGTACTCCGACATGTCAATGCGAACCATGGCCTCTTCACGGTCAAACAGAAACTCGGCCAGGGCCCTGGCCAGTTCAGTTTTACCCACCCCGGTGGGCCCCATAAATAGGAAGGAGCCCAGGGGTCGGCCGGGATCATTCATACCGGCCCGGGCCCGACGAATGGCGGCGGCGACGGCGGCGACGGCATCCTCCTGACCGATCACCCGGTCGTGGAGGTGACCCTCGAGTTGGAGAAGTTTTTGGCGCTCCGAGGCCATTAGCCGATTCACCGGGATGCCGGTCCACTTGGCGACAATTTCGGCGATATCGGCTTCACTGACCTGCTCCCGTAGCAGGGTGGTACCCTCGGCCTGAATCTCCAGCAGCTCCGCTTCCCTAGCCTCCCGATCGCGCTGCACCGTTTCCATACGACCGTACTTAAGCTGGGCGGCCCGATTCAGGTCGTAGGCCCGCTCCGCCTGTTCGATCTGGAGGCGCAGCTGGTCCTCCTCCTCCTTCAGGCTGTTAATCGCCTCCAGGGTCTGCTTTTCGCGCTGCCACTGCCCCCCCAGGTGCTGTTGCTGGGCGGTCAGGTCGACGATTTCCTGGTCGATGCGGTCCAAGCGATCGCGGCGGCTGTAAGCCCCACCCCCATTGTGCTCTGTCTCCAGAGATAGTTTCTCCATCTCCAGTTGCATCAGCTTGCGGTCTAGGGCTTCCAGGTCCTCCGGTTTAGAGGTGATTTCCATCTTTACCTTGGCTGCCGCCTCATCCACCAGGTCGATGGCCTTGTCGGGCAGAAAGCGATCGGCAATGTAGCGATCGGAGAGCAGGGCCGCCGCCACCAGAGCGCTGTCGGCGATTTTGACACCGTGGTGGACTTCGTAGCGCTCCTTCAAACCCCGCAGGATGGAGATGGTATCTTCCGGGCTGGGCTGCCCCACGTAGACCTGTTGGAAGCGTCGCTCCAGCCCAGCATCCTTTTCGATGTGTTTGCGGTACTCGTCTAGGGTGGTGGCGCCAATGCAGCGGAGTTCGCCTCGGGCCAGCATGGGTTTGAGCAGGTTACCCGCATCCATGGTGCCCTGGGTGGCGCCGGCTCCTACCACCGTGTGCAGCTCGTCAATGAACAGTACAATCTGGCCGGCGGAGTCGGTGACCTCCCGCAGCACCGATCGCAGTCGTTCCTCAAATTCCCCCCGAAACTTAGCTCCGGCGATCAGGGCCCCCATATCCAGGGAAATCAGGGTGCGACCCTTAAGGGAATCCGGTACCTCCCCATTGATAATGCGCTGGGCCAGGGCTTCGGCGATCGCCGTCTTGCCCACCCCCGGCTCCCCAATCAGCACCGGGTTGTTTTTACTGCGGCGGGATAATACCTGAATCACCCGACGAATTTCCTCATCCCGGCCAATCACCGGATCTAGCCTGCCCTCCCGGGCTGCCTGGGTGAGGTCAAGGCCGTACTTTTCCAGGGCCTCATACTGGGCCTCGGGATGGTGATCGACAACCCGCTGGCTACCCCGCACCGTCTGGGCTGCCGCCATTAATTCGGCGGTTTCAACATTGAAGCCCCGCAGCAGGCGGCGACCAATCCGCTCATCCTCCTGGAAGCCCAGCAACAGGTGCTCCACGGAAATGAACTGATCCTTGAGTTGCTGGCGGGCCGCCTCCGCCTTATCTAGCATCCGGTCTAAACTTTGACCCAGGTACAGGTTAGCATCGGTCCCTTGCCGCACCCGGGCCTGGCGCTGGGCGAAGGTTTCCAACTCATCCAGCAACAGGTCCGCATCCAGCTTCGCCTTTTCCAGCACCCGGTGGGCTAGCCCCTCCTGCTCCTGGTCCAGCAGGGCGATCATGACATGCTCGACCTCCAGGTACTGGTGCTTAAAACGCCGGGCCACATCCTGGGCTTCGACAATGGCATCCCAGGCTTTATCGGTAAACTTATCGGGATCGGTGGGCTGCATGGTAGGCGGAACTTCAGACAAAAACAATGGAACCTATGGTATGGCAGTGACCAAAAAGTTTTGGCCAAAATCTCCTGACCAGCATGCCTAGCCCAAAGTTGGTGGGTATTTTTGATGTCCCATGGCAGGGACCAGGCTGGTAGGGACAATACGGCATCCCCCTCCCCTGGGTAGGTCAGATGGCCTACCCAGGGGAGGGTTATAGCACTGAGGCCCTTAGTATAGCAAACCCATCCTGTGGCCTAGGCCGGTGGCAGTAGGGCCAGGTCGCTGAAGATAAACTCCTGCTGGTCAAGGTTGCCCTCCAGCTCAGTGAGGATGGCTCGACGGCGGAGGATCTGGTAGCCACCCACTGCTTCATAATCGTCTTCAAAGGTGCTGAGGCCGCCCTTTTGTTTACCGGTTTGAGGATCGTGGTAAATCGAGTTGTAACGGTGGGATAGGTAGCCAGCACCGGTATCATGGCTGCTGAAGGTGTGGATGGTCACCACCACCCCGTGGATGTGACGGTGGACCATGGTGACTTCGTTGTCCCGGACTTCGTAGCGATCGCCCTGCCCCTTGCCCCCTAGCAGAATCTCCACCGCTCCCTCCGGTCGAGGCTCGCCATAGCTAAAGGTGTTTTGCCCGTGGACATCGCTAAAGGCTCGCCGGACCCGATGGATAGCCACCTCAAATAACTGGCCGTGGATCGCCTTCTGGGCTGATTCCTCCGCCACCCCAGAGATGCTGGGTTTGAGATCAGGTCCCACGGTAACCTCACCGGTGTATACCTGACCATTGTGGGTGTAGGTGACCTGGGCCCGGTAGCCAGGGAAATGACTATCCCAGGTGTAGCGATTTTCGTAGGCGGCACGAAATAAATCCTGGGCAGAAATCTGGCTGGCAACCATCGGTGGTCTCCTAGTTAAGGTCAATTATTCTAGTTTAAACCCTCTTCTCAGTTTACGGCTGTCCTAGGGAGGGGGGCAACGGTATCGGATAATGGTAACGCAACCGGGTACAGTGGCCCTATGTATGACGACGATGAGAATCTAACTAACCTTAATGCTGAGCTGGAGCTTGCCGATCCCCTTGATCAACTGGGTCCCCCGGGCCAGGGCGAGGGGCCCAGCTATGATCCCGAGGAAATGCTGCCCCTATTGGGGTCTACCGATCCCCAGCAACGCATGCTAGCGGCCCGGGCTTTCTGTGAATTGGCCGAGCCCCGGGCGATCGCTCCCCTGATTAGCCTACTTCAGGATCTCTGTCCCCTGGTGCGGGTTAGTGCGGCCTACGCCCTGGGCCGCAACCCCGATGCCACCGCGGTGGAGCCCCTGATGGGGCAACTGCAGCGGGATTGGAATGGCTATGTCCGTAAGGGCCTGGTCTGGGCCCTGGGCAATGCCCAGGACGCCCGAGCATTGCCCGCCTTAATTGAGGTCTTGAACACCGATATTTCCGCGGTGCGATTGTGGGCCGCTAGCGCCCTGGCCCAGATGGCCCAGGTCAGCTACCACCAGGTGGTTACGGCCCTGCCAGCCTTGATTGAGGCGATGCGCCAGGATGGGGTGGCGGCGGTGCGCAGCAACTGTGCCTGGGCGGTGGGCCAACTGTGCCGGGAACTCCCCTCCAATGTCATTTACCACACCGCCATTGACGCCCTGATTGAAACCTTTGCCGAGGATCGGGATCTGGGGGTGCGAGAGGATGCCCGATCGGCCATTCTTAAGGTAGGGGATACCCGGGGTCTGCAGGTGATTGAGGAAATCGAACGGGATGGTTTCTTCAGCTGGTAAATGTATATTTCGCGCCATCAGTGCGGCAATTTTTCAAGGAGTCAGAATTCAGAAGTCAGGGGGTAGGAGAGGTGGGTGAATTTATGCTGGGGCCCACTAGATGATTCAAAATCATCGATAATTGGGGGTGAGTCTGCGTACCCAAGAAAGATGACTGGTATCAGGATATACTAGAGCGTGAACATGTAGTAAAGATAAAGCCCGTTCCAGGTTTTCTGCATAATCATCCGTTACTTTATAAGTTTTTTAGGGAATACTTGGCAGCAGCTTAGAGGACGCCTAGGATGGGACTATAGTCCACTGCGCTTCGGAATCCTATGCTGAATCACCACGGTTCAGGTGAGGGGCTCAGGCTGTCTCGGGATCGTTTCCGGTCCCCCAGGCAGGCTGGTGATGCGGGAGTCAATGTCGATCAAATGATCGCCTTGATTGACAGTGTCTTACCCTTTGAAGCCTGTTTATTTCATCAAATTATTCCCCTTTCCCTGGCGGGCAATCAGCTCAACCTGGGCATGGTTAACCCTAAGGATAGCGTCGCCAGGGAATACGTTCGTCGTCAGGTCTCCTATATTAATTACGCGGTGGTACCCTGGCGGATTGCCTCGGACTGGCATCGTCAGACTTTATCCAAGTACCTCAGCCATACCGCCAAGGTCAAGCAACGATTGCGTCAGGGGCGCCCGGCTGGGGTTGAGTCAGTGGTGGCTTCACCGCCTGGATCATCGGTGCAACCGCCCGTGGAGGATCGAGTTACCTACGTTGTCGATAGTCCGGAGAGAATCACCCTGAGACCGGTGGAGGTGCTCCCTGAGCCACCGACTCAGGATTCGCCAAATCCTAAGCCGTTACCTGCTGATCCCCCCGTAGCGGCCCAGTCGCCCTCTATTCCAGCCCTGGATCTGGGGGGTTTCCAGGCCACCGATGACAACCTGGACTGGCGCCAGTTATCGGCCAAGGATCTGTTGGCCAGGGTGCTACGGCGGGTTCTGGGGGAAGGCATTGGTCGGCTCTATTTTGAACGCCATGCCACCACGGGTAAAATTGTGGGCAGCCAGGATGGCAAGGTGGAGGGCCTGGTAGGGCCCATGGATCTGCTCTTATTTGAAGCGGTAATTTTGGAATTGAAAGGGTTAGTTCAGCTACCCCTGGGTTCCACTAACGGCCCCCAGCAGGGGGAGGTGGAGCGAATATACGGCCAGGAACCTCTGCTATTGAGGGTTCGGTTTATGGTCAATGGCCATGGACAGGAGGCGGCGCTGCAAATAGTCCGGGGGGGCAGCCTGAAACTCTATCAGCGGCAGCGACTCAGTGATCTGAGCCGAGAAGCCCTGGGTCTGACCCAAACCCTGCAAGGACGGATCCATGGTCTCCTGGAAGCAAGCCGCCAGAATAGCGAGGTTGATCCCCTGCCGGCTTCCACCCTCCATACCCTGCGCCATCTCCTCCAGTCCATGCAGTCGGAGGTGAATCAGCTAATTCAGCAGGGCAAACAGTAAATCAACTTAGCAGAGATGCAGTAGGATAGCGGCTAGTTTTAGTGACTTTAGTGGCTTTCTTAATCTGGAGGTGGGCCGTGGCATTACTTTCTGGAGATCGCCGCCCGGTCGGGCAACCGCTGGGGTTGGCCTTACTGATTCTGCTGCTCGCCGCCGGTTGTAGTCGGCCCCAGGCTAGCCAGGATACCGCCCCTAATTCAGCTACTGCAGGGCTAGGAGCAGTGCCGGTGCCTGGCGCTTCGGGGGTCCAGACCCTTACCCCCATCGATCCGCCCCGGCCATCAACCCTGAGTAGTCAGCAGGCAGGAGCCCAAATTAATATCCGATCTACACCCTCCACCACGGCACCAGTCCTAGCCCAGGGGAAAGCGGGGCAGGGGGTGCAACTGCTTTCCCTAACGGAGGCGGAGGATGGCTATACCTGGTATCAAGTCCGCCTGGCTCCCAGCGACCAGCCGGGTTGGGTGCGGGGGGATTTGGTCAGTTCTGGGGCGGTGGCGGCGACTCCGCCCCCAAACCCTCGGGCCTCCTGCGAGGGCGATCGCCAGCAGGCCTTTTTCGAAACCCAGTCCTTCACCATCTACATTTGCCAGGGTCCCCGGGGGCTACGCTACGTCAGCATCGACAAAACCCAGCAGGCCGTAGTCGTCAGCCAGGAGGTGATCCGTAACCACAACACCTACATCGCCATCGCCGGCGATCGCCAATACCACCTCAGCGATCAGTCCCTGGGGGTTTACCGGGTGAACAACGGCAACTATAGTCAGCTTATGGCGGAAACGGTGGTGCGATCGGAAAAACTAGTGTACTGACTCCCCCTTCATACCGCTTAACCTATGGAGATGCCTCAGGCCATGGAACGCAAAATCATTCATACCCCCCAGGCCCCCGCCCCCGTGGGGCCTTACAACCAGGCGGTGGCGGTGCGGGGGGAATTAATCTTTGTGGCGGGTCAAATTGCCCTGCACCCCACCACCGGTGAACTGGTGGGCGGGGACGATGTGGCCGCCCAAACCGAACAGGTAATCGCCAATCTGGGGGCGATTTTGGTGGCGGCGGGGGCGGGCTTTGCCAACGTAGTCAAGACTTCCGTATTTCTTAAGGATATGAATGATTTCGCCACCGTCAACCAGATTTATGCCCAATACTTTGGCGGGGATCAGGCACCGGCTCGGGCCTGTGTGGAGGTCTCCCGCCTACCCAAGGATGTGGCGGTGGAGATTGAGTGTATTGCGGTGATCTAGGTACCATTGCTAGCTTGGCCCCTCAGAAGGAGACGGTGTATAGTAGAGAACTGATTATTTTTTCTCCTGCAGGGGTATCCACCTTGACCTTTTCCGCCGAAGACTTCGCCAGAGCGCTCGAAGCCCACGACTACACCTTTCAGGTGGGTAGCCAGGTGCGGGGCACGGTGATCGCCTGGGCTAACGATGGGGCCACCGTTGACATCGGGGGTAAGTCCGCCGCCTTTCTGCCGACTCGAGAGGCGGCAATGCGACCCGTCACCTCCCTGGAGGGGGTGCTGGAATTGGGGCAAGATTATCAGTTTGAGGTGATCCGTGACCAGGATGCCGATGGTCAGGTGCTGCTCTCCCTGCGGCGGCGGCTGTTAAAGCAACTGTGGCAAGACCTGAGCGAAAAGGCGGCCACCGGAGCGGTAGTAGACGTCAAGGTGACCGGCCACAACAAGGGCGGGGTGACGGTGGATGTGGAGGGGCTGCGGGGGTTTGTGCCCCGTTCCCATCTCCAGGGTGGAGTAGAGTCCCTGGAGGAATGGCTAGGGCAACGGATCACCGTGGGATTTTTAGAGGTCAACCCCGCCGCCAATAAGTTGGTGATGTCCCAACGGCTGGCGGCCCGCGGTCAGGTGATGGACCAGTTGACCCCGGGCCAGCTGGTGGAGGGGACGGTGGTG